>JAPUKT010000175.1 GCA_027295555.1 Deltaproteobacteria bacterium | reverse complement strand
CGAAGCGCGCGGACACGGAGGTCGGAGCAACCCCGTATCGGCGCGCCACTTCGGCTTGCGTGCAGCCGGGGCGCCGCTCGACCACGGCGATTGCGTATTCGAGCGCGGCTGCAAGCACCTCGGGTTTCGTGACCCGCACCTCGCAGCAATCCTGCATGTCCGCCCAAAGCTGCTTCGCGCGTTCGATCTCGGCGCGCGAGAAGCCAGCCTCGCGCATTTTCACCTGAACCGTCTCGACGACGCGGTCACCTCGCGGTCTACGCACCTTGGTCTTGGCTGCTGGCGCTTCGGTGGCACCTGCTTCGATCCATTCGATGAGGACCCGATGATCGGGATTGCAGGGCCCCTTTTCTTGGGCGAGATCCGCGAGTCGTTTCGCTTCTCCGAGGTCACCAAGACGCGCGACGCAATGCGCCAGGGAGCCGATGATCTCGTCGTGCTCTGGCTCGAGCTCGTAGGCGCGCCGTAAATGGCACTCTGCGTTCGCCGCGTCGCCAAGCGCCACATCCATCAGGTGCCCCAGATTGTGGTGATACCAGGGAGTCAAAGGAGCGAGCTGCGAAGCCTGGCTATAGGACCGCACTGCGACACGGTAGTTCCCAAGAAGCGCGTGGCATAGCCCCATGAGCGCGTGAAGAACGTCGTCATCGCTGCAGTACGCGAGCACGCGGCGGAGTTGAAGAGCTGCGTTCCAAGGGTTGCGCTCGAGATTGAGCTCGGCAAGATGACGGTAGGCGAACAACGACGCGTCGCTGCCCTCTTCCGCCTTCGATGCAAGCTTGGTGAGCAGCCCTTCGGCGCGCCTCGAGGAGGCTTCGAGTGCCTCTTCGGCCTCGATCCACAACTCTTCGATGGTATTCGCGCCGTAATCCATCTGTACTCGTATACCTGGTGCTTTTTTTGAAAGCAAGACTCGTTCGTCAAGCGTGCTTGCGCAGGACGGCAACGAGGAAGCCACCGAAGTACCGAAACATCGAACGCGATGCCCGCAACTCGAGACCGCACACTACGTCGAGCTCACCGTCCTCGAATGGGAGGTCACAGAGGTCGGAGATACGCACATCCAAGGGATGGGGTATGCTTCAAGGCCTTGACCCCCGACACCCGGGGCGATAGCCCAAAGATGATGCCTGACGAATTCGAAGACGAATTTCCCCCCGAGCCCGAAGAGACGGAACGGGAGCGCCGCTGGTCCGAAGGGGTCCTGCGCGAAGCCTTTCGAAAGGCCGTCGAGAAGGGCATCGAAGCAGGGGTCGGCACCCTACGAAGCGCCGACAGCGTGGTACGAGGGGTCACCCAAGACGGCCGGCTTCCGAAAGAATTGATCGGCTACGTCTTTGCACAGATCGACGAAACCAAGAATGCCTTGGTCCGCGGCGTCGCCAACGAGGTGCGCGACTTCCTCGAGGCGACCGACATCGCGGGCGAGTTCTACCGCGCGCTCACCTCGCTCTCGTTCGAAGTGAAGACCGAAATCCGTTTCATTCCGAACGAAGCCGGGGGCGTGCGGCCGCAGGTCAAGGCACGCGGCCTGAAGCGAACGCGGCGCAAGGCCGCTGACCGCAAGCCGAAAGACAACGCGCCTCCGGACGAACCGGGTGAGACCTAAAGCGCATGTCCGCACCCGGCAAAGTCTATTTGGTCGGCGCCGGGCCAGGTGATCCAGAGTTGATCACGGCGCGCGGCCTCCGCCGACTTCGCGAAGCCGACGTAGTGCTGTACGACGCCTTGGTGCACCCCGATCAGCTCACCGCAGCCAAGCCGGACGCCGAGCTGATCTTCGTCGGCAAACGCGCGGGCCGCGTGAGCGAGCGACAGACCCAGATCAATGCACATCTCGTCGAAGCAGCCCGCAGCGGCAAGACCGTCGTCCGCCTAAAAGGGGGCGACCCGTACCTTTTCGGACGCGGCTCAGAAGAGGCCGCGTTCCTCGCAAATGAGGGGATCCCGTTCGAAGTGGTGCCAGGGGTCCCGTCACCGTTGGCCGCGACCGAGTACGCCGGCCTTTCGCTGACGCATCGCGAGCTGGCGTCGAGCGTCGGCTACGTCACCGCGACCGAGTCCGTCGAGAAGGACCGAACGGGCCACGATTGGTCGAAGCTGGCGACAGCGACGCATACCCTCGTCATCTTCATGGGCATGCGCAAACTGGAATCGCTCATGAAGCTGCTCGTCGAGCACGGCCGGCCCGCCGATACGCCGGTGGCGGTCGTCCAGTGGGCCTCCCTCCCCAAACAGCGAACGGTCGTGGGGACCGTCGCAAACATTCATGAGCGCGCATCGAAGGCTGGCTTGGGGATGCCGGCAATCACGATCGTCGGAGACGTGGTGCGGCTCCGTGAATCGCTTCGGTGGTTCGACACGAAGGCTCTCTTCGGGAAGCGGGTCTTGGTCACGCGCGCCGTGGAGCAGAGCGGCTCCGTCGCACAGCTTCTCCGCGACGAAGGCGCGCAGCCTGTGCTCGCGCCGACCATCCGACTAGCCCCCCCGCTCGACCCCGGGCCACTCCACGACGCTGCTACCCACTTGGACTGCTACGACTGGATCCTCTTCACGAGCAGCAACACGGTCGACGCCATCTTCACCGAAATGAATCGCGCAGGGCTCGATGCAAGAGCGCTGGCCAACGCCAAGGTCTGTGCGATCGGGGCGAAGACACGAGACGCCCTGACGAGGTATGGCGTGCACGCGGATCTCGTTTCTGAGGACGCACGCGCCGAAGGCATCGTCGACGCGTTGCGCTCGGAGCTCACCGAGCGCACCCGCATCCTCCTGCCGCGGGCGGAAGTCGCACGCGAAGTCCTCCCGGATTCCCTGCGTGCTGCAGGCGCCGAAGTCGACGTCGTGCCTGCGTACCGAACACTTCCCCCGGAGCCTCGGGACGCCGAACGCATTCGAAGCCTCGTCGAAACGGAGGAAATCGACGCAGTCCTGTTTACTTCGTCGTCGACCGTGCAGAACCTGGTCGACGTCCTCGGCGACGAGGCTCGGAAGAGACTCGGGGCGCTCGATCTCTTTTCGATCGGGCCGATCACGACCCGCACCGCAGAGAGCCTGGGCTTGGCGGTGAGGGCCACCTCGCCCGACCAGACGATCGAATCGCTGGTCGCTACCCTGCGCTCGTACTATGCCAACGGAGATGCGGATGCTTAGGTTGGAGCGACTCGGGGCGATCGTGCTGCTCGTAGCCCTGATCAGCGCGTGCGGCGACTCGGGCGGGGGAGCTACGATCGAGGTGAGCCTCGCCGATCTGCCCTGCCAAATGCAGAACGTGGCCGGGATTTGGGAATCGGCCCCTCTACCGCCCATCACGGACGAGCAGTGCATGTGGTTCCCGTTTGAGGCCAACACCACCTACATCTTCGAGCACCCGCTCGGACGTGTCCCTTCGGTCATCATTGGGTACCTCGCCTTCGGGTCCGACGGCACGTCCGCCACGATAGGCAGCGGCAACGTCTTCCTGATCAACGGGGCTGACGACTCGACGGTCACCGTCAGGAATGGGCAGAATCAGCACTTCTGGCTTCGATTGGTCCTCGAGTGACCCCCCTAGCGCCTCGGCACCACCAGCCTTAGGTTCTGGTCACGCGCGGAGCACCTTCGGGCTGGGCTGGGTCTGAGAAAACGCTAAAATAGGGGTATGGCCGACAGGTTCGAAAACGACGCCGGGACCGTTACCCAGGTCAAGCCGGAGAAAAAGCTCAAGCGGCCGCGGCTCTACCGGGTCCTTCTGCACAATGATGATTACACCACACGGGA
>JAPUKT010000174.1 GCA_027295555.1 Deltaproteobacteria bacterium | reverse complement strand
ACGAGCCTCTCTAAAGAGACGTGCCCGCCGTCCCCGGCCCGGTACTCCACCGACGCCGCGCCACCAGCTCTCGCCCCCTCTCTTGAGCCCATACCACCGAAGCGGAGACAGTCACGGTCACGCGCCTCAAGCGCCGCCGTTCTTTTGACTATTCGTGACTACTCGTCAGACGACTACGAGTACGAGTACGAAGACGAAGGCCCCTAGTCCGGCTTGAAGATCACCTGCTGAGTAGAATCCGTGTCGTAAAACTGCGGGTAGCGCTCGAAGGTCACAGCGCCAAAGGTATTGACGATCACCGAGAACACCGCGCAAACCCAAAACACGGCGCCAAAACGCCGCCTCGTGAGCGCGACGAGTATGAAGACGAGGGGGAGGTAATCTAGCGAGAACCGGTAGCCAAACTGGACCCACCCCGTGTTCTGGTAGAGGAGCGTGCAGAGCGCCGTCGGAATCACCGCTGCCCAGAGGGCAACTACGGTCGCGTCTACGCGCTTGGGCCAAAAGCTCCACAACAGGTTCGGCGTGGTGAACCACAAGGCGAGCCCATGTCTGCTGATCCGAACGAAGGGGCTGGATTCATAGAGCCACGGCAACGACGCGGCGAACACGGTCAGGTTGCGCCCGAGGTAGTGAATATCGAACAGACCCCACGTCTCGATCCGTGACCGCCACCGAATCTGGAGAAAGCGGTGGCCGAATTCGAACGGATCGTAGAAGCGAGCGAAGTTGTGCCACATCGCCAGTAGAACCAGCGTGGCGACTGGAAGCGCGAATCGACCGAGCACGCGGGCAAGCGAAGAAGGCAAGGCCGTCCCTCCGCCGGAGCGGCGTGACGTTCCAATCGCCTCGAGCACGAAGAACGGCGCAAGCAGGAGGGTTGCGGGTCTACTGAGGAACGCGAGCCCCAGCATCAGGCCTGCCGCCGCCGGACGACGCGCCCCGAACGAGAACAAGAGATATAGGCAAGTCGACGCGGTTGCCACGACGTGCGCACCGAACCAAACGCTGCCCTGCACGGCCACGAAGAAATACACCGACCCGACGGCGAACATCGTCGTGACGAGAAGGTCGTCGCGCAGGGTACGCCCGCTTCGACCAGACTCACGAACGAGGCGCAGCACCAGAAACAGAAACGCCGGGGCGAGACCAGCGAACAACGCCCAGAACAAGGGGTCCCAGGTGGCGATTCCGAAGACGGCCACGATTGGCGTCAGCAGAAAAGCGGGAAGCGGCGGAAACGAGACGTACCAACGGTAGCGCGCAGCATCATCGCCGGTGAACGAGTACCGACCGGCGGGACATGCAGCCCGTTCGTCGCGGTCGAAGCACGCCCAGTCGTTGGTGCCAGGGGGACTTCCCCCCAAATCGAGACGTCCGTCGAGCCACGCTTGCGCGAGATGCACATAGTGATTGTTGGGGGACGGGGAAAACAGGCGCTCACCCGAGGTGAGACAGTAGACGGCCGAACACAGTGCGAAGACCGCTAGCGGAATGGCCCACCGTTTCTCCCAAATCGACACACGGGCAGGATAACCGGCCAGGTCGGGCTACCCGAAGTTTGTCCACCTTGACGGGGCCAAACTGTCGCCCTAGTAGATCCTAGTTTCCCGGACTCGGAGGTTTCCATGGGGTCCCCCACCCTTGAGGCAGTGACCAACGCTCTTCGCCAAGTCGAAGATCCCATTTTTCAAAAGCCCCTCGGCGAGCTGGGGACGCTCCTCGATGCTCGGCTCGAAGATGGGCGTGTGTGGGCGAAGATCAAGGTGAGCTCCCCGTCCGAAGAGGTTCGAAAGATGATTCGAGAGCGCGTGGACCAAGCGCTCGAGCCGCTCGACGTTGGATTCGTCGAAGTGGAGCTCACGGTCGACGTGCCGACACGCGAGACGACCAGCACAGATCCCATCCCCGACGTCCGGAACGTCATCTTGGTGATGAGCGGCAAGGGCGGCGTCGGCAAGAGCACGGTCGCCACCAACCTAGCGCTCGCGCTACGTCGCTTGGGCTCCAGGGTCGGGCTCCTCGACGCCGATATCTACGGCCCTTCGATCCCCACGATGCTCGGCATCGAGGGGCACCCGACATCGAAAGACGGCAAGCGAATCCAACCGCTTCAGCGGTTCGGCATCAAGCTGATGAGCATCGGCTTTCTACTCGAGGACCCAAAGCAGGCTGTGGTCTGGCGCGGGCCGATGCTCCACGGCGCGCTCCAGCAGTTCGTGAGCGACGTCGATTGGGGTGCCCTCGACTACCTGATCGTGGACCTGCCGCCCGGCACCGGAGACGTCGCGCTCACCTTGGCACAACGCTTGCGCGTCACAGGCGCGATCATCGTCACGACCCCACAAAAGGTCGCGCTCCAGGACGTCTACAAATCGGTATCGATGTGTAAGAAGCTCAATGTCCCCATCCTGGGTGTGGTCGAGAACATGAGCCACTTCGTCGACAGCGCCGGGGTCACCCACGAGCTGTTCGGAAGCGGCGGCGGTCAGCGTATCGCAGAGTTCGCCGAAGCGCCTTTGTTCGGACAGGTGCCGATCGATCCCCAGGTTCGAGAGTGGGGAGATCGGGGAACTCCGATCGTGCAGGCAGCGCCTTCCTCTGTGTCGGCTCAGGCGTTGGTAAGCATCGCGGACGCGCTTGCGGAGCGCGTCGCCCGTGAGCACTTCGAACGCAGTGGTGGCGAAGCCGCGCCCGAGGGCGAAGGGCCGAAGAGACTTCGAATCCTCCGGTGAGCTATAAGTACTCGCGTGGACCTCTTTGAGCGCCAGGCCGAGTCGAGCTCCCCCCTCGCAGACCGAATGCGGCCCAGCCGGCTGGAGGATGTCGTCGGCCAAGAGCACCTGCTCGGGGACGGGCACATCTTGGCGCGCGCGATTCGGTCCGATCGCATTCCGTCGATGATCCTCTGGGGACCCCCCGGCACCGGCAAGACCTCGCTCGCGCATGTGATCGCAAACGAGACCAATTCGATTTTCGTCTCCTTCAGCGCGGTGCTCGGTGGAGTGCCCGAGCTTCGGAAGATCATTGCAGCGGCCAAGGAACAGAAAAACTACTACGCGAAAGAGACGATCCTGTTCGTCGATGAGATCCATCGATTCAACAAAGCGCAACAGGATGCGCTCCTCCCCCACGTGGAGAATGGCACGGTGACGCTGATCGGGGCGACGACCGAGAATCCGTCGTTTGCGATCAACTCTGCTCTCCTGTCGCGCACGCGTGTATTCGACCTGAAGCCGCTCGAAGCCGCTCACCTGCGATCTCTGGTGGAGCGCGCACTGCAAGATGACGAGCACGGCGTGGGACACGTGCCTCACCAAGTCGACGATGACGCGATCGTGGCGATCGCAGAGAACGCCCGCGGGGACGCGCGGCGAGCCCTGTCCGCCCTCGAGCTCGCAAGTGACTACGCGCAGTCGGCCGGGGTCGAACGGGTGACGGTGCCGATCGTCCAAGAAGCCCTGGCGACACAGACCCTCCTCTACGATAAGTCCGGCGAAGAGCACTACAACGTGATCAGCGCGTTCATCAAGTCGATGCGCGGGAGCGATCCGGATGCGGCGATCTATTGGATGATGCGAATGCTCGAGGCTGGGGAAGACCCGCTATTCATCCTCCGCCGAATGCTGATCTTCGCGAGCGAAGACATTGGCAACGCCGACCCGCGGGCCCTCGGGCTCGCAGTGAACGCCGACGCCGCGTTTCGGAGACTCGGAATGCCCGAAGGCATCTTTCCGATGGCGCAGTGCTGCACCTATCTCGCTAGCGCGCCCAAGAGCAATGCCTCCTATGAGGCATGGAAGGCGGCCCAAGTCGATGTGCGCGAGCTCGGCGCCCTACCCGTGCCGTTGAAGCTTCGAAACGCGGCGACCGAGGCCATGGAGTCCTGGGGATACGGTGAGGGGTACCGCTACCCTCACGACGAGGGCGGCCACAGCCCCGGGGAGGCCTACTTGCCCGACCGGCTCGTGGGGCGTCGCTACTATCAACCCAAAGACGCCGGCCTCGAAGCGCGCATTCGGCAGCGCCTGGAAGAGCTCCGGGGGGCACTCAAGTCGAAGGTGGACGCGTCGGCCGAGCCTGACGAAGGCGAATCCTGAAGACCGAGGCACCCTTCTGGCCGTCTGCTTCGATCGAGCCACCAACACCGTCGAGAACGACGGCCGCGGCGAACAAGCCGACGAAGCGGCTGTATCGCCCATCGAGCCGCCCTTTGAGATCCTTCTGCCCCTCCAACGTAAACGCCGCAGCACGGAGCTCGGGGGCGATAGCCTCGCCTGAATCTTGGACCTCGATGACGACCCGCTTGTTCTCCTGGTAGACGCGAACCGTCGCGGTCGGCTCCGGTGCGTTGGCGCGCGTGTTGTGTAGTAAGAGGTCGACCACCTCGACCGCGACTTGCGCTCCTTGTGCGTAGAGCTGACCCGTTTGGTCGATTTCGATCGTGACCGGCACCGGCGTTTCCTCGCGCTCGAGTCGTCGGATGAACACACCCGCATCGCCGTTCGCGGCCTCGAGGGGGATGTGGCCAGTGAGCCAACGGCTGATCCACGCGAGGAGATCGAGCCCTCGACGCAGCTCCCCCACCGCCAGCTTGACGTCTTGAAGCGCCTCGACTGAATCGGTGTCCGACAGCCCGACCTCTTGCAGGAAGTCGACGTTGGCGCTGATGCTCGCAGCGGGATTGCGGAAATCGTGGACGAGGAGACCGAGCGCATGCCCCATTTCGTCTGGATCAATCACATCGGGCTTCGCCACGACACCTCCCTACCACGCTGACCAACTCAAGGAAAGAAGAGCACTTGGCCGTGCCCATGTTCCTCGACGAGCGAGGCGATGTGCGAGAGGATCGTGGCGCGACGGTCCAAAAGCGCATCGATCTGCGCGTCCGTCAGGAGCGGTTCGGAGCCGTGACTCGGGTCTTGTGCAAGCTCCCGTTGGATGGCGTTTCGATCGAGAACGATGAGCTGGTCGACTACTGCGTTGGAGAAGCGCTCGGTTCGCGCGAGGGCCCCCAGTAGCCTTTGGTAGAGCTCTTCATTCAGGCCCGAGAAAGCACGGTCGTTATCCACCAAGAGAGCACGAGTCCTTTCCTCGTTCATCAGGAGGTTACCGCCGCTGTATCTGTCCCAGTTGGCCACGAGAAAATCAAACAGCATCATGGTCGACAAGTCCCGTGCGAGCTTCGTCTTGTCGGGCGGTATCGTGCCTTCGATTCGTAGCCACGTCTGCCAAGTGCCCTTCTGGTCTCCCAAGCCCCTTCGCGCGCCCTTGACCCAATAGGAAGCAGCCCCAACCACCGTCCCATCATCCTCCCACGAGGTCGCGCGGTGCACCGAGCCCCACCGATCGAGCTTCTCTTTGTGGAAGCGGGCCTTGATCTCTTTTCGTGTCGCCTGCCGGAAGATCGTCGGCGGAACGTTGTCCAAAAGCAGCAATCGGCTCAAGCGATATGCGGCAATCTCAGACCGATAAGCGTGCTCCATCTCGCGGCTCTTGACTTTGTATCCGGCGGTGACGCGAGATTCCGTGCGCATCCGGAAGAGGACGGAAGTTCGTCCAACCGGCTTGAACTGACGCGATCGCGAGGTTGCGAGGGCCTGCAGCAGCGCATCCTGCGAAATGGTGGTCCCGACAAAGGGCGGCAGTGGATCCGACTCCGCGCTCACACGCGAGCCAACCCACCCGACCAGCGCCGCAGCTAGCAGAAGGCTAGCGAACTCCCGCGAATAGGTTTTTCGCAATGATGCTACCCCTTGGCTAACGTCGCCGCGCTTGCTCGCGGCGCTCGAGCTCGGCGCGGACGGCCCGAGCTCCCATTCGAAAACCGAACGCAAAGCCGATCAACAAGACGCCCGGGATATAGATGATGTGCACGATCGAAGGCATTACGGGCCACCGGGAGCTCGAATCTCGGCACTGAGCCTCTCCAGCTCGTCAGCCGTCTGTTTTTGAAGCCCTCGCATTCGAAGAAGGTAGACGAACAGAAGCACCCACACGACTGCGTACGCGGCCAGCAACAAGGGCCCACCCGGGATGCTCTCCGCGTCAGGACCACGCACGCCCACGAACTGAGTGGCTCGCTCCTCGGCGGGATCCTCGGCAACTTGTTCGCTCGTGGAGTCGGGTTCGGCTGCGTCGTCCTGAGCCAGCAAGCCCGGAGCGATGAGCATCGTACCAGCCAACACGAACGCGACGATCAGAGCTCTCATGTCGTTCCCTTCATCGGTACATCAATTCAAAGCGCAAACGCGCGGTTTCGTCCCGCTGTCGTTCAATCGCGACTCGGGCCCAAATTAAAAGGACCGCCAACCCAGTGAACGCCAGAAAGCTCAGGCCGAGCGCCCAGTACATCTCCGACTCGAGGCCGCCGCCCTCTCCGGTGATGACCGTCGGGTGCACCCCTCTCCAGCGCTGCACGCTGTAGTGGATCAACGGGACGTCCACCAAACCGACGATCGCCAGCCCTGCGGCAAATCGCTTCTCGACTTCACCCGCGTCTCCCAACGAGCGAAGGGCCAGATAGGCGGCGAAAATCATGCCGGCGAGCAGCGTCGTCGTGAGCCGCGGGTCCCATGTCCACCAGACGCCCCAAGCTTTACGCGCCCAAAGAGGGCCTGTGAGCAGAACGATGAGACAGAACAACGTCCCCACTTCGGCGCCGGCCACACCGAGCGCATCCCATTTGGGGTCTCGCTTGGTGAGATACAGCAAGCTGCCGAGCGCGGAGATGCCGAATCCGATGTACATCGCGTAGGCGCTTGGGACGTGGAAGTAGAAGATCTTCTGCACGATGCCCATTTGCATCTCGACGGGCGCCACGACGAAGATCGCGTAGAGAGTTACGCCGAACAGCGCGAGAGTGCTGAAGAACATCAGCCCCCACACGGTGGAGCTGCCCGACTGCCGTGCACCTCTCATGCTCATGTTCGTCTGGGACGCTAGCATGTGGCTGCGCAGGCGTCAGCCTCCGAGCGGGCCGAAATTGAGGGAATAGGCCGCGTCGGTTTGCCGCCTTTCCGGAGCGCCGCTAAAGACGGCGCTGATGGATCTCCTCGACCGGCGCTTTCTGTTCGTGGTCGGCAAGGGCGGCGTCGGCAAGACCACTGTGGCGACCGCGCTCGCACTTGCGGCAAGTCGCCGCGGCAAGAAGGTCCTTCTCGCGATGGTCAACTGCAAGGAGCGCGTCAGTCAGCTCCTCGGTACCGATCCGATCGGCTCAAAGATCGTCACCCTGCGTGAGAACCTGGACGCTGTG
>JAPUKT010000173.1 GCA_027295555.1 Deltaproteobacteria bacterium | reverse complement strand
CGAATTGGCTGCCGACGAAATCCGCAAGGGATTCCTGAAGCTGCGGCGGACCGTGCAAGAGCGGATGAGCATGAAGAATCCCGAGCAGATCGGGCGCATCGCCGAGTTGATCAACACCAAGTCGGTCAGTTCCAGCATCGATTTCTTCTTCGGGCGCAGCGAGCTTTCGCAGGTGGTCGACCAGACCAACCCGCTCTCCCAGTTGACGCACGAGCGGCGGCTCTCGGCTCTCGGTCCCGGCGGTCTGAACCGCAAGCGGGCGGGCTTCGAGGTTCGCGACGTACATATCAGCCACTACGGCCGCATCTGTCCGATCGAAACGCCCGAAGGCGTGAACATCGGCTTAATCGCTTCGTTGAGCATCTACAGCTCGGTCGACGACTACGGTTTCTTGATCACGCCCTATCGCAAGGTGGGGCGCGGCAAAGTCAACGGCGACGTGAGCTATCTACGGGCCGACGAAGAGATGCGCATGACGCTGGCGCCGCCCGACGTGATCCTGCCCCCCAAGAAGCAGGATGGCCCGGCTTCCGAGCCAACGGCTGATTACCTGGCGCGCGTTCGGAGAGATTTCAAGGCCGTTCGCAAGCCGACCAAGCTGCGAGAAGGTCCGCTGCTTGCTCGGCAGCGGGGCGATCTTCAGCAGGTATCCCCGAACGCGATCGACTATGTGGATATTTCGCCGAAGCAGACGGTGGGAGTGTCGGCGTCCCTGATTCCGTTCCTGGAGCACGACGACGCCAACCGGGCGCTGATGGGCTCGAACATGCAGCGTCAGGCGGTGCCGCTTCTGGTGACCGACCCGCCGCTGGTTGGCACGGGCATGGAGCGTGCGGTGGCCGGCAACAGCGGCATGGTGGTCCGCGCGCCGGTGGAAGGGAAGATTACGTTCGTAGATGCGTCTCGGATCGTGATCGACGAGACGCAGGAAATCCTGTTGCGCAAGTTTGTCGGTCTCAACGAGCGCACCTGCCTCAACCAGAGGCCGGTCGTCAAGCTGGGGCAGCGGGTCAAAAAAGGTCAGATTCTGGCCGACGGCGCGGCGACGTGGCAGGGCGAGTTGGCTTTGGGCCGCAATATTCTGGTGGCGTTTCAGACGTTCGACGGCTACAACTTCGAGGACGCGATCGTCATTTCCGAGCGTCTGGTCAAGCACGACACCTTCACCAGCATCCACATCGAATCGCACGACGTCGAGATTCGCGAGACGAAGCTGGGACGAGAGGAATTCACGCGCGACATCCCCAACGTCTCGGAACGAGCTCTGGCCAATCTGGATGAGCGAGGCATCGTGCGGATCGGAACGCGGGTCGCCGCGGGCGACATTCTGGTCGGCAAGGTGACGCCCAAGAGCAAGAGCGAGTTGAGCCCCGAGGAAAAGCTGCTGCACGCCATTTTCGGGCGGGCAGGGGAGGACGTGAAGAACGTTTCGCTCGAGATTCCGGCCGGTCAGTCGGGCGTGGTCATCGGCGCGAAGCACTTCACACGCCGCGCGCACCTGAGCGACGAGCGCAAGCGCGAGCTCGACCGCAAGGGCACTGCGATCAGGGCCGAGAGCGACGAGAAGCGGATCGCCTTGTTCCGAAAGATGTGTACTGAGATCGAGGGGGTAAGCGGGCAGGTCATCGTCGATCCCAGCACGCGGCAAAAGGTCGCCAAGAGTGAGAATCCCGAAGTCGTGCTGGAGCAGATCGACGGTTTCACCATGAGCTGGGTCAAGCCGGCCTCCAAGCGAAAAGACGCTCAAACGGCGTACCAACGCTACTGGCCGCGCATCGAAGATCTTGTCAAGGAATGTGTGCGCAAGCTCGGACACATCAAGCGCGGCGACGAGTTGTCATCGGGCGTGCTCGAGATGGTCAAGGTCTACGTCGCCACCAAGCGCACGCTCGGCGTCGGCGACAAGATGGCCGGACGCCACGGCAACAAGGGAGTGATCGCGCGCATCGTTCCGGAAGAGGACATGCCCTTCCTGGACGACGGCACGCCGGTTGACATCATGCTCAATCCGCTCGGTGTGCCAAGCCGCATGAACGTCGGCCAGATTCTCGAGACTCATCTGGGTTGGGCGGCGGCGGTGCTTGGTTTTCAGGCCCTCACTCCGGTCTTCGACGGTGCGACCGAGCAAGAGGTTCAGGCCTGTATCGCCGAGGCGAACGAAAAGGTTCGCGGCGATCTCGAGGATCCCGAGGTGGTTCGAACCGCCGGCCAGCGCGAAACGCTTATGGTCGAGATGCCGCAGACGGGCAAGATCATGTTGATAGACGGGCGGACCGGCGAGTATTTCGCTCAGCCGGTCACCGTCGGCTACATCTATATGCTCAAGCTGCACCATCTGGTGGACGACAAGATCCACGCCCGCGCCACCGGGCCGTACAGTTTGATTACGCAGCAACCGTTGGGCGGCAAGGCTCGCACCGGCGGTCAGCGCTTCGGTGAGATGGAAGTCTGGGGGTTGGAGGCGTACGGGGCGGCGTACATCCTTCAGGAATTGCTGACTGTCAAGAGCGATGATCAGGACGGCCGCACCAAGATCTACGAGAGCATGGTCAAAGGAGTCAACACGCTCGAGCCTGGAACGCCGGTGTCGTTCGACGTGCTCTGCACCGAGATTCGCGGGTTGGGTCTGAACATCACGCTCGAGAAGAAGAAGTTCATCTGATGACGCTTTGGCAGGAGATTGCGAATGTATGACGTCACCTATGATGCCAGCGGCTCGGTTGACTCGAAGGAACTGGGTGAGTTTTACGACCGGCTGCATCACGAGACCGCCGCGACGCAGAAGCAGTTGAAGCGCATGGTGTGCAACAGCGCCGTTTTTGTCACGGCTCGGGTCGATGATCGTCTGATCGGCATCGCTCGCGGCCTGACCGACGGCGTGCGCGGTTACATGAGTGAATGCAAACTCGACCCGGTCTATCAAGGGCCGGCGGCCGTGACGCGAACCGACGGCCGCATTGAGCACGACACCTACGGCATCGCCGCCGAGATGGCTCGTCTCGTGCTAGACACGTTTCGCGGACAGGGTCTTGAGCGAATTGACGCGCTGGCTTGGGGCACGGAGGTCGATTTTCTCGAAGAGCTGGGGTTCAAGCGCAGCGGCGGACTGACTGCCATGACGCTTTGGGCGCGGGAGCCGGCGCGAAAGGGCGTGGCCGCCCCGGCATAGTTTGACGAACCAACTGAGCAGTAACATGCAACGCAACCGCCACGGCCGTTGCTCTTGAATACGAGAGGACAGATCTCCCATGGCAGATGGTGTTTACGATCGGGTCAACGATTATGGTTCGGTTCGGATCTCGCTGGCTTCGCCCAATGACATCCGCAGTTGGTCGTTCGGGGAAGTCAAGAAGCCTGAGACGATCAACTACCGCACCTATCGTGCGGAGAAGGACGGCCTGTTCTGCGAACGCATCTTCGGTCCCGAGCGCGACTGGGAGTGTTTCTGTGGCAAGTTCAAGGGCACCAAGCACAAGGGCATGATCTGCGACCGCTGCGGGGTGAAGGTGACCCACAGCCGCGTCCGCCGCAAGCGGATGGGGCACATCAATCTGGCGGCTCCGATCGCGCACATTTGGTTCTTCAAGGCCACACCCAGCCGGCTGGGGGCGTTGCTGAACATGAAGACCACCGATCTCGAGA
>JAPUKT010000172.1 GCA_027295555.1 Deltaproteobacteria bacterium | reverse complement strand
TTTTTCGGCGCTATCGAACCGAGAGCGCCGCGCCATCGAGGATGGGTTCCCAGTTTGGCGCATTCTTGCGATCCGCGCGCGTTAGCGGAGGGCGAGGGCGGCGCACTCGCGCTGCGTTCGAACCCTGAGCTCGGCTTGACGGTCATCGAGCGATTCAGGGGGCTCGTGTCCGGGGATGAAGTACCCGAGGTCGTCGACGATGTCGTAAAGCTCTTCGTCCCGCCCGAGGAGCTCGCAGTTGCGTCGCCTGAGGGCGTCGACCAGGCGCGGGACCGCATCGAGGCTGTGGCGCTGGGTATCGTGAAGCAGCACGATGCCGCCGCGGTCCCCGGTTTCGCGTTCGCGACGCTTGAGAACCCGAAAGAACGTCCGCACGACGTCATCGGCAGTGTCGACCTCCAGGTCGCCTGTGTAGACGGTCCAAAGCACGCTCGTGTAGCCCCGAGCGGCTAGCAAGTCCTGGACCCGCGCGGAGAGCGCGCCTCCTGGGGGCCGAATCAAGCGGGGCCGCAGGCCGATGGCGTTTTCGATTTTGCGCTCGCTGAGTGTGAGCTCGGCGTCGATCTCGGCGTTACGCAGGAGGGGAAGCTGCCGGTGTGTTTCGGTGTGGTTCCCGATCATGTGGCCGCGGCTGGCGATCTCTTGGACGATCTCGGTGTGCTCGCGCTCCCAGCGGTTTCCTTGCCCGAAGCTCTCGGTCTTGACAAAGAATATCGCGCGGATGCCGAGCCGGTCGAGGATGTCGAGAAGATCAGGCGTCGTGCGGCGCGAGGGACCGTCGTCGAAGCTGAAAAGGATCGTCCGCCGTTTAGTGGAGCCGTCGATCGTCAGACCACTCGGATAGTTTGCACCGGTCACGTCGCGAGGTGGGGGGCCTGGCTCGTCCCCGTGCACCACTTCGAGCGGGAACGGCGCGTCGATCGGCAGGGGCTCTGCGAGTGCCGACACGTGCGCCACGACCGGCGTCGGCTCCACGACGGGCTGGGACGCGGGGCGCAAAGCCCCCCCAAGGGAGCCGGCGGCGACGAGCAGCAGGACGAGGCCGCTCAGGCGAACTTTCCACGGAATCGAGGGCATAGTGGTGCAATCGTACGGAAGTGAGCGGGGCGAACGCGAGAAAGCGGCAGCACCTGCACAGGTCTGCAGTTGCCTCCACGGATCCGATCGACTACCCCGGTCGCCCAACGAGCACGCTAGTGATCGAAGTCGACGCCCTCAGCAGACGTTACGGAAGCCGACTCGCGGTAGATCAGCTGTCCTTCCGTGTGGAACGAGGTGAGATCGTTGGGTTCTTGGGTCCCAACGGGGCTGGGAAAACCACTACCCTCCGCATGCTGACCGGCTACCTCGCCCCAACGGCCGGGAAGATCCGGATCGACGGCATCGACGCCGTTGGCAATTCGATTCAGGCGCGCAGCCGACTCGGCTACATGCCCGAAAGGGTGCCGCTCTACCGAGAGATGCGCGTCCAGGAATATCTGCGTCACCGAGCTTCCCTCAAACACGTCGGCGAACTGCGTAGCGCAGTCGACCGTGCCCTCGAGCTCGCCGGCGTAGCCGACTCCAAGAACCGGATCATCGGTCAGCTCTCGAAGGGGTACCGACAACGTGTGGGCCTCGCTGAAGCGCTCATCGCCGATCCTCCGCTTCTCATTCTCGACGAACCGACGTCGGGCCTCGATCCAAACCAAGTGCGTCAGTTCCGCAAGCTCGTGCGTGGATTTGCCCGAAGCAAGACGGTCTTCTTGTCGACCCACATCCTCTCGGAAGTTCAAGCGGTGTGCGATCGGGTGATCATCATTCGGGAGGGCCAAAAGGTGGCCGACCTGACGCTCGACGAAACGACCGAGCTCGAAGACATGTTCGCAGAGCTCACCATCGGTAGCGTTTCGGAGGAAGAGTCGTGAGAAGCGCATGGGTCGTCATGAAGCGCGAGCTCGCGTCCTTTTTTGTGTCGCCGCTGGCCTACGTCGTCCTCACCTCGTGGTTGATCTTCACCGGCGTCACCTTTTGGATTCTCACCGAGTTCTACGCGCGGAACGCGGTGACTTCGGGCGCCGACACGCCGCTATCTGGATTCTTCGGCGGGAGCGCGCTGTTCTTCATCCCGCTCCTGGTGTTCGTCCCTGTGCTCACGATGCGACTGGTCGCCGCCGAGCGGCAGTCCGGGACACTCGAAGGGCTGATGACGGCGCCGATCTCCGAGGGGTCGATCATCTGGGGCAAGTATGGTGGCGCGCTGGTGATGTGGGGAGTGCTCTGGGCTCCGACGATCATCTACGCCTGGATCATCAGCCAACACGGAAACGTCGATTGGGGCGCGGTCGCATCGAGTTACTTCGGGGTGTTCTGCCTCGGTGCTTATTTCATGGCGATCGGCCTTCTGATGAGCACCATCGCCCCGACGCAGATCATCGCCGCTGTCCTGTCCTTCGTCGCGCTCGGTGTGCTCTTCACGGTGGGCATAGGGGAGTTCGTGCTCGACGGGACGCTCCGAGAGGTGTGCGCATACCTGAGCATGTGGGGCCACATGCATCGCTTCGCAAAGGGCGTGGTCGACTCGCGCTACTTGGTTTTTGACTTCTCGGTGGCGCTGCTGGCGGTGGGTTTGAGCATCGCGGTGCTCAAGGCGGGGAGGCACGCGTGAGCGACCAGTCACGGACGCGCTTCAATCTCGTCGCCACTGCCATCCTTGCCCTGGTGGCTGTCGCGCTCCTGAACTACGTCTCGTCGAAGCATTACAAGCGCTGGGATTGGACGACGGAAAAACTCTTCACGCTTTCCGACCGAAGTCGGCAGGTTCTCGAAGAGCTCGACAAAGACGTTCAGATCTACGTGTTCCTGGCGAGGGGTGAACAGGACTTCGCCGATATCGAAACGTTGCTCGAAGAATACAAAGCCGTCACGCCACGACTCGAGATCGAGTGGATCGATCCCGATCGCGACCGGGCCCAGTATCAGGTTCTGGCGGACAAGTTCGGAGTCGACACTTGGCTCGCGGGCGAGATGACCCTTTCGCAGGTGCCCGTCGTAGTGACGAGCGGTGACCGCAAATGGAAGGTCGAGCGGCACCAGCTGATCGTGGAAGACTTCGACAGCTTCGAGGATGCAGACGGCCACAAGCTCGACCTTCAATCCGAGCGCGCGCTCACCGGTGCGATTTTGGAAGTCACGACCGGTGAGCCCACGAAGATTTGCCTCGCCCAGGGCCACGGGGAGTGGGAGACCGGAGCCTACGGCGACCGCAGCTTCGACGCCGTAGCGCGCGAGCTCGAATGGGAAAAGATCGAGATCGAGCCTTTCGAGCTGCGTGCCAAAGAAGACATCCCGGCGTCGTGTGACGCCCTCTTCGTCGTGAGCCCACAGCGTTTGTACTCCGCCGAAGAGGTGGCGACGGTCGACCGTTTCCTCGCTTTGGGCGGCAACGTGCTCTTGGCCTTCGATCCCCTGCTCAAGAAGGAGTCGCTTCAGCCTACCGGGTTCACGGAAAGCCTCGCCAAGCGGGGGATCGTCGTCGGCAATGATCTCGTGGTCGAAAACGACCAAAACCGACAGCTCCCCGGCAACCCCGGTGACCTCTTTCTCACCACCGACCTCGGTGTTCACCGGCTCACCGACACCATTCGCAAACATGGAGGCGGCATCCTGTTGGCGGTCGTTCGCTCGGTAGATGCGTTGGAAGGCAGCGACGCCGAAGTCATCATGCGAACCAGCCCGAATGCCATGGCCGAGTCCGATCTGAAGCGCGCGCTCGCGACGGACCCCAAGGCCGCGGGCATCGAACTCAAAGTCGTACCGCTCGCCGTCGCATGGGAGTACGTGCCCCCGCTCGGCGATGACTTCGAACCGGTCAAGAGCGACGGCCCCGAGCCGGGGCGCCTGCTGGTGGTCGGAGACAGCGATTGGATGAGCGGAGAGCTGCTCGACAACCCACAGCTGTCGAACATCGACTTTCTGTCATCGACAGCAGGTTGGCTGACGCGGCGGGAGGCCCTGATCAACATCGCGCCGCGAAAGACGAAAGCGCGCGCCGTGCTCATGAGTGACGCCGACCTCGAGAACCTCTTGTTCCGGGTCGTCTTCCTGCTTCCGCTTGCAGCCTTGATCGCCGGGTTCGGCGTGTGGTGGTCGAGGCGCTCATGACGGCGCGGGCCCCGATCATTCTCGCGGTTATCGTCGTCTTCTTGGCCGGCTACATCTTCTTCTTCGAGAGGGATCGACCCGGGCGAACCGAGATCGAAGCCCGGGCAGGCTTCTTGGTCGAGCCCCTGTTGCACGACCGAGTCTCCAGGATTCACATCTCCTCGGGGGACGAGCACATGGCGATGTCTCGCGAGGGAGAGGGTTTCGACGAGACGTGGACGCTCGAGCAACCCGTCGAGGCTGCGGCAGACCTCGAACGGGTCGAGGACTATATTCGAAACTGGGAGTTCGCAGTGGCCACGCGAACCCTCGAAAACCCGAGCCCCGAAGACATCCGCAACTTCGGCCTCGAGGCGCCCAAAGCCTCGGTGCGGTTCGAAATGGGACGCGCAGAGGTCACCGTGTCGCTAGGGTCCGGTACTCCGGTCGATGGAGGCGGCTATGTCCGCATCGACGGTCGCGACCAGGCTGTCGTCGTCCCCAAGTCCGTAGTCGAGCTGTTCGACCTCGACGCTGAGTACTTTCGAATCAAGAACGACGGTGGTGCGCCGGACCTGGCGGACCTGTTCGATGCAGAGGTCGGGGCGGACGCAGGCGCCGATGCGAGCGCGAATCAAGACGCGGCAGCTACCGCGCCTTGATCACTTTTGAGCGAGCGCCTTTTCGACGGTTTCGTGGGACGCGTACTCGAGCAAGCCGTTACTCGTGTTGAAGCCGCCCGCCGACATGAGCGTGAAGTGGCCCTTGGCGATGATCTTGTTCCCAAGCTTGAGGTTGGTGGGCACGACAACCGAGCCATCGATCGTGGTCGTCTTCCGGCCGCGTCGAGCGCGGGCAAGCTGCTCCTGGTTGTCGGCGTAGCCCACGATGATCAGCTGGTCGGCGCGGTCGGTCTTGTCCGGCGCATCGGCGATGAACATGTGCGGCGCGTCGACGCGTGGGCAGTCTTCTTTCTTGCGCTTCTTGCAGGGCGGCGGCTCGTAGATCTCCATGATGTAGCCAGTCACGCCCACATCCGTGTCGAGCGTCTGGTACAGCCGCTGGCGCAAGCCGTAGATGCTGTACGATTCATCTTCGTAGGTCGTCGGAAACGGCGGCGGCGGTAGCGTCGGAACCTCGGGCAGGCTCGGCACGATCTCCGGAAGCTGTTCCACTTCGGCCTCCGAAGAAGAGAATTGATCACAGCCGACGCTCAACAGCGTGGCAGCCAAAATCAGCCCAATAAGACGAGTTCCCATGTGTCCCCCAAAATGTCCCACACAAAGTAGCACGGGCCATTCCGGAGCGGCAATCTAGGGGCTCGCTGGAGCGCAAGGTCGATGCTTTGAAAGGGGCTCTTCCAGCGCCATTTCCAGGGTCGGCGGCACTCCGGTCGACCCACGAAGCTGCCGGACAGCCGCCTCCGCTTCGGGGGTGTTGAGGACCCTGAGCGCGACGATGGCATGGGCCGCATTGTTGATGTCGTCGGTCAGTGCGCTAGGGGACGCCACGCGTCGAACGATCGTGAAGAGCGCATCGACGGCGTCGGTCCGGCAGTGGGCCACGACATAATCGATCGCGGCCGCGGCCACCTGTGGCCACTCGTTTCGGCCTCGAAGATGTGCGTGAATTCTATCCCAGCCCTCGTCGTGCGAAGTCCTCGTAAGCACCTTGATCGCGGCGGCGCGAACCTCCGACATTGGGTCGTCGACGGCGGCCACGATGACGGGAGTCGCCACGGGCTCGTTCCGCAGGCTCGTCACCGCTTCGGCGCGCACCATCGGCCACGTATCTTTTCGTGCCAACGTGGCACGCGCCGTCATCGAATCCGGATCCTTCGAGAGAACCCGGGCGGCACGCGCGCGCACGCGAGGATACGGATCTTCCAACGCGATCCTGGCGTCGGTTCGCCGGCCACGCGCGGCAATGGCATCGACCGCCGCTCGTCGTAGCATCCACCCTTCCGGCGCTTGAAGCTGACTCTGGATCCAGTGATCGACCGCCTCGCTCGGTCCCGCCGTCGCCGCGCTCTGCAGCAGGCGCCAGGTCGTTGCGAAGTCGTTGGAGCTCGGCGCGGCGTACTCGATGAAAACCGCCACGACCGGCGCGTAGTCTTCGATCGAGGCGAGGGCAAGCGCGGCGTTTGCCACGCCCGACGGGGAGGGTTCCGCTTCGAGCCAGGCGCGAAGCTTCGGCTCGACGGTCTGACCGGCGCGCTGTACCGCTGTGGCGAGCGCACTTCGCAGCACGGGCCGCTCGTCACCGCCTTCGGCCATGAGCGCGTCCAACAACGGAGATATCGCGGCGTCGGGTTCGGTGCGTGCCAACAACACCGCTGCGCGGTCGCCCACCTCCGGTTCTGGGAGCAACGTAATCAGCCCCTCCCAGCCAGCCGGTCCCGCGCGTCGCAGTGCCGAGAGGGCGCCCTCTCGTATCTGCTCGTCGGGCGAGCGCGCCGCCTCGACGAGACATTCCACGGCGGGCTCGTGATTTCTCGCAAGCGAGGCCAGCGCCGCAATTAGGCGACGTTGTGCACGACGCGAAAGGGTCGACCACGCGTCGCGGATCGTGATGGCTGCCGGCTCTCCTCCGGCCTGAAGCTCCTGCACCGCCGCGAGCGAGCGATCATGGTCGCCATCGAGCTCCTGCAACGCTCCCACGAACTTCGCGGGCTCTTGGGCCGCCGCGGTCGACCAAGCCCCGAGCACGAGGAGGCCGATCAGTGCAGCACGAGACTTGTGGCTTGTTCGTCCCACTCGATCACCTTGGCGTGTCGCAGCTCTAGCACGCGGTCGGCCTGTCGCTCACGGCGATGGCGGCGAGAGCCAGCGGGAGCACGATCAGCCCTGTGGGGTGGCTAGCGTACTGTCCATTCGCAGGGCCACTGTGGCTAGAGCGGTAGCCACTCATATGCTCCGAATGCCCGGGGGGAGGCCCAAATGGAGGAGTGTGCGAACCCCGTGAACCCTGCCGTGGCCGGCCGCTGAGCACGCCATAAAGGCGAGAGAGCCCACGACCAGGGGAACTCGCCTCCTTGTGGATTCCAGCAACTCGCGACGAGCGGGACTACCACTGGAATTTCGTTGCAAAAACAGGCCGAATAACTCTTCTCAACAGCCCTGATGGAACCATATACTCATAGTCGCCCGACTAGGAAGCGAGACCCTAGAGGGCGGGATTTACGTTCTGTGTGATTTCCGGCACGGTGCGTGCATCTCGTTTAGCCGAGACAACGGTTTCAAGCCCGAGGAACACTCGGGTGAGTTCTGGTGTTCAGCCAACATACGGGGTGCCACTGCTGACAAGGGGCGCCACCGGGAGGCAAAAGGGAAAATGGCACGACAGGCAGCGACACGACAGTCTACCCGCAAGGCCACCAGGAAGGGCCAGGTGCAGGCCAAGGCATCCAAAGTAGCGGAGCCAAAGGTCGAGAAGCAGGTACCGGCATCGGCGAAAGCCGATTTCGATGCGCCCGGTTCCACTCAGCCCTCCAAGGAGCAGCTGGAAAAGGCACGACTCGAGAGTGAGAAGGCTTTGAAGGAATTCGAGCGCCAGGGCGCCGGGGATTCGACCCTCACGCGGTACTTCCGCGAGATGATCGGACACCGGGTGCTCACCCCGCAGGAGGAGATCGGGGCCGCGAAGCGGGTCGAGCGTCTCGAAATAGCGTACTGGGAGGCTCTCCTCAGCTACCCGCCTTGCCTCGACTCGGTCGCGACCATCATCGAGATGCGTGTCGAGGACCAGCAACTCTCCGAGATCGCTGCTCTTCGCAAGCTCTGTCGTAGCGCGAAGGCCGACAAGCTCGGCAAGCGCCAGGAAGCTCGGTGGAACGACGTCTGTCTCCAACTCTCCACCAGGATGCGAGAGCTCGATAGTGACCGCCTCTTCGTGCAGGAGTCCGACCGTGCGGTGCACCGCCTCGCCGGTGACTTCGCCGACGAGCGGGACATCGTGGGCGACCACGTCCGCATGACGCCCGCGTTCAAAAAGTACCTGCAAGGGGTGCGTGCCGCGCAAAAGGCGCAGCAGCGCTCGAAGAACCGCTTCGTCGCGGCCAACCTTCGCCTCGTCGTTTCGATCGCGCGTCGTTACAACCGCGGTCGCCTCCCGCTCATCGACCTCATTCAAGAGGGCAACATCGGTCTGATGAAGGCGGTCGAGCGTTTCGACCACAACCGCGGTTACCGTTTCAGCACCTATGCGTCGTGGTGGATTCGCCACGCGATCAGCCGAGCGCTCGCGGACAAGGGCCGCGCGGTGCGTATTCCGGTCCACATGCTCGACACGTACAACCGCGTCGCACGTGCAACTCAGGCCATCGCCACTCGCACCGGCAGGCAGCCGACACCGGAAGAGCTCGAAAAGGAGACGGGCATCGTCGCCGAGAAGCTCGAAAAGATCAAGGGCTACTGGGCAGAAACCCCGTTCTCGCTTGACCGTCCCGTCAACGACGAAGACGGCCGCAAGTTCATCGACTTCCTCGAAGAGGAAAACGTGCCGACGCCGTACGAGCAGCTCGTCTCCCGCAAGTGGAGCGACGAGGTGCGCAGGCTCCTCGACACGCTGACGCCGATGGAAGCGCGCATCCTCCGGTGGCGCTTCGGCCTCGACGACGAAGACGAGCTCACGCTCAAGGAGATTGGCGACAAGTACAACCTGTCGCGTGAGCGTATTCGGCAGCTTCAAGAGCAAGCGCTCGGGAAGATCCGACGACAGATCAAAGAGTAGCGGGCTGCCCGTTGCCCACGACTCGAGCGCCGGCGAGGCCCCCCCTCCGCCGGCGCAGCTAATTTAACTCGGTCGCGTGGGCGTTTACGTTCGCGGGCGCGGGATCGTGGTACACCGGCGCTCATGACGCTGAACGGGATCGGCGAGCTCATGACCGCTGTCGGCCTCGCGGGGCTGCTCTGGGGGGAGTGGAAGGACAACCCCGGCGTCCGGGCCGTCGGCAAGCCTTTTGCATCCCTCGGCTTCATCGTCGCGGCGATCGGCTTCGGGGCGCTCGAATCGCGCTACGGACAGATCGTGCTGCTCGGATTG
>JAPUKT010000171.1 GCA_027295555.1 Deltaproteobacteria bacterium | reverse complement strand
GGGAACATGATCTCGACCAGGCTCTGGACGGTCTGATACTCGTGTGCGTCGAGCACCTGTAGGCCAGCGATTTTCGGCGCGCGTCCCCGCAGGATGAATAGACCTCCACCGCCAACCCCGAGCAGGGCACCGCCCGCAACCAAGCTCGCCTTGAGGAACCTTCGCCGAGAGAGGAAACTGAAGAGCCCGTCGCGCGCACTTTGTTCGCCCTCGGGAACCGTCATGGTGAGTCTTCTCGCACACTCCCACGCTATAGAAAACCCGTGGGAGGCAGGTGGCTCGGGCCGCGCCGTGGCCGATGGGGGCGGAGCCAGCGGTAGCCCCCGCACAGAACGCTGTGCGCATGGGATTCGCTGGGGTTTTTTTCAAAACAGCGCTAGAAATCCGTCATTTCAGATGGTTAGGGAGGTACCCGATGCTACTTCGTCAACTCTTCGATCACGAAACCTGGACCTACACCTATCTCGTCGCCGACGAGGAATCGGGCAAGGCTGTGTTGATCGACCCGGTCATCGACCAGATCGAGCGCGACATCAAGCTCCTCGACGAGCTCGGGCTTGAGCTCGTGTACACGATGGACACGCACGCCCACGCCGATCACATCACGGCATCGGGGCTCTTGCGGGAGCGCCTTGGCAGCAAGGCCGTGGTGGGGGCAAACGCGGGAGCTGTATGTGCAGACGTACTGGTTCAGGACGGCAGCACGCTCGAGGCAGGCGGTTTGAAGTTCGAAGTTCGGGCAACCCCGGGGCACACGGACGGATGCGTCACCTTCGTCACTTCGGATCACAAGCACGCCTTCACGGGCGATGCGATCTTCATCCGCGGCACCGGTCGTACGGACTTCCAACAGGGCGATCCACACAAGCTCTACCGCTCGATCCACGAAAAGATCTTCACCCTCCCCGATGACACGATCGTCTGGCCGGGTCACGACTATCGCGGGCAGCCTTTCACGACCGTGGGCGAAGAGAAAAGGCTCAACCCGAGAGTCGGCGGCGGCAAGACCGAAGCTGAGTTCGCGGAGATCATGAACAACCTCAACCTGCCGGCACCGAAGAAGATCCACGAAGCGGTGCCCGCCAACCTGCAATGCGGCTTGGTTCCTCCGGAGTCGATGTCTGGCGATCCGCTTCCGGAACGCGGGTGGGCCGCCATCGAGCGAACGCCAGAAGGGGTCCCCGAAGTGACGATTGACTGGGTCGCACGAAACAGAGCTGGGATCCGCATGGTCGACGTTCGCGAGATCGATGAAGCCGAGTCCGATGGAGTGATCGAGGGCGTGGAGGTAGTCCCGATGGGCACGGTTGACGAGGCCTCCAAGGCTTGGGATCGCGAGCAGCCGGTCATCACCATCTGCCGCTCTGGTCGGAGGTCCGGCCGGGTTGCCCTCGAGCTCGAGAAGCTCGGGTTCAAGCGCATGGCGTCGATGCGAGGCGGAATGGTCGCCCGGAACAATCAATAGGCCAGGTGATGCTAGCCTCCGCCGGTGCTCGACTTGATGACCGTGATCACCCTGGTGGTAGCGTGCTTTGCGACCGCCACGATCTCTGCGATCCTCGGAATGGCGGGCGGGGTGACGCTCCTCGGCGTGATGACCGCGCTGATGCCGGCGCGCGTGGTCGTCCCGATTCACGGCGTCGTGCAGTTGGCGTCGAACTGGACGCGCACCTGGGCGTTCCGCAAGCACGTCCGCTGGTCGATCCTGTTCACGTTCATGGCGCCGGCAGTGCTGGGAGTCGCGATCGCAGGCCTGCTTTGGTCCGAAATGAAGCTCACGTGGTTCCGCGCATGGGTTGGCGCGTTCATTCTTTTTTTCTTGCTGTGGCGCCGGTACCAACCGACGCTACGCAATCCCCCGATCTGGTCGTATGGCATCCTCGGCTTCGCGGCCGGCCTGCTCAGTATCTTCGTTGGGGCGACAGGGCCATTTCTCGCGCCTTTCTTCTTGCGGGATGACTTCGACAACGAGCAAGTCATCGCGACGAAGGCGGTCTGCCAGACGTGGCTCCATTTGCTGAAGGTCCCAGCGTTCCTTGCGCTGGGCTTCGACTACAGCCCGTACGCGCCCCTTCTGCTCGCCCTCATCACCGCCGTGATCGGCGGGACCTATTTTGGTAAACACTTATTAGGCATGATCTCGAAGGAGCGCTTCGTGCTCTGGTTCCAGGTCGTCCTCGCCATCCTCGCCATGTACTTGATCATCTCAGCGGTGCTGGCCTGATCGTCCCGCAAGGCAAGCCCTACCGCGATTGCGTACGCACCGCGGAGGGCCGGACCCCATCCCAAGCTTCGAGGTTGGTCATAGCAATCGGATCCTCGCCCGCCAGGTAGTTCTCGAAGTGCCGGAAGCTGTCGGTACCCCAAAAGAGCTCGTTGCCGACGAGCATCGTGGGAACCCCGAACACACCGAGCTCGATGGCCTTGGTCACCGCGTCCTTCAGACGCTGCTTGACGACGGGGTCCTGAACACGCTCGAGGGCGTCTGGCACTCCAACTTCGTTACAGATAACTCCGACGACTTCGGTAGAGCTGACGTCTCGTGCCTCGGCCCAAGTTGCCGCGAAGAGCCTCGATATCAGTTCCACGCGACGAGCTTCCTCCATGTCGAGGATCGTGACGCGCAGCGAGAGAAGCGGATGAAAGGGATGCGAGAACGGCGGGTTGAAGGGCGTGCCCAAAGCCGCGGCTCGCCGGAGGCAGTCCTTGAACATGTAGGCCCGCTTCGGTGGAATCTCGCCCGGGCCTTTGTGACCGTGGTGATCGAGGAGCGCAGCCAACAGGACGGGCGTGGGCTCGAGTTGAAGGTCGTTGCGGCGCGCTAGGGCGGGAATTTCCTGCCATGCCAGGTAGCTGTACGGCGAGAGATAGTCGAAATAGAAGCGCAGGACCCGAGTCGGCATGACCATGTGGCGCATAGCCACGATGGGACTACAACACAAGCAGAAGGATGAACCTCTCTGGACGGACGGTGCTCATCACAGGTGGCGGTACGGGAATCGGCCGCAGCCTTGCGCGGCAGCTTGCCGAAAAGAACAACACGATTCTGATCTGCGGGCGTCGGCTCGGTGCCCTCGAAGAAACTGCGGCCGGCTCTAGCGCGATCCACTCGTATCGGTGCGACCTCACGAGCTCAGACGACATTCAGCAGATGCTGGCTACCTTCGAGCGGGACGGCCACCACGTCGACGTGCTGATCAGCAACGCGGCAATCGTGGGCTTCGATTCGCTGGCAGGAGGGTTGAACCTCGACGCTGCGAAAATGACCATCGATGCCAACCTCTTCGGCCCGATCGAGCTCACCCAACGCATGCTCGACACTTTGCGAGCGCAGGCTGATCCGACGATCGTGATCGTAGGCTCTCCCGCGGGCCTTGGACCCTTGGCGAACACGCCGATGTACAGCACCAGCAAGGCCGGGCTGCACGCCTACACGCTTTGCCTTCGCTATCACCTCGAAGAGGACATTCGAGTCGTCGAGGTGTTTCCTCCGACCGTCGATACGCCGATGCTCTCGGAAAAGAATTGGAAGAAGATGAGCGCGGAGGAATGCGCTCGGCGCATCGTTCGAGAGCTCGAGCGCGGCCAAGAACAGATTTGGATAGGCGAGAGCAGAATGTTCCGGTTCCTGAGGCTGGTTCTCCCGCCGGGTCGGCTGTTCCGCGTGGTGAACGACTGGTCGCCCCCCGAGGTAGGGCAGCGCTAGCGGTGCGAACAGGGCCGCGCGGCGAGTCAAAGGCGCACGAGGTGAGACATGGCTTTTGCTGACGAAGAGAGGAACTTCGACGAGACGGCGGGCAAGCTGGCCGCTTGGCTTGCCCCGAAGCTGTCGGTCCCGACGCAGAGCATTCGCATCGAGGACTTGGAAGAGCCGCTGAGCACCGGCTTTTCGAGCGACACCCTTCTGTTCGACCTCGTCTACGAGAAGGACGGCGAGACACACAAAGAGAGCTTGGTCGCGAGGCTCGAGCCAGAGGAATACGTCATGTTCCCGACCTACGATATCGCGCTTCAAGCGCGCGTGCTGCAAGGGCTCGAGAGCACCGCCGTGGGGGCGCCCAAAGTGCGGTGGCTCGAACCGGACAAGTCGGTTCTCGGGGTTCCGTTCTACCTCATGGAGCGCGTCGAGGGCCGCATCCCCACCGACAACCCACCGATGCACGATGAAGGCTGGATCGCCGAAGATCTCTCTGAGGGAGAGCGCAAAGCCCTTTGGTGGAACGGATTCGAGGCGATGTGCAAAGTGCACGGCGTTTCTTGGGAAGGTCACTTCGACTTCCTTCTCGAGCCCGAGCGCGGAGAGACGCCTCTCGACCAACAACTCGACTACTACCAGGGCTACTTTCGCTGGGGCATGGAGGCCTCGAGGCATCCCGACATCGTGAGGGCACTCGAGTACCTGGAAGCCAACAAGCCGGCGAAGCAACCGATCGCTTTGTGTTGGGGTGACTCCCGTCTTGCGAACCAAATCTTCGACGGTCTGGAATGCGTCGCCGTGCTCGATTGGGAGATGGTGCGACTCGGCGATCCGGTGCAAGACCTCGCCTGGTGGCTCGCCTCGGACCGCTGCTTCACCGAAGGTCTCGAGATCGAACGGCTGCCGGGCTTCCCCACGCCCGCGGAGACGATTGCGCAGTGGCAAGAGATCACGGGCTTCGATGCCTCGAACTTCGACTACTACACGATTCTCGCGCTGACGCGATTCTCGATGCAGATGGCTCGCGTCGGGCAGTACATGAAGAAGATCGAGATCATCGACGAAGAAAACGAGTTCGACGCCGAGAACTTAGCTTCGATCACAATGCGTCGCGCGCTCGAGGAGCTCTCGTAGTGGGTCCGCTCGAAGGAATTCGCGTCGTCGAGATCGATGGCATCGGACCTTGTCCGTTCGCCGGAATGCTGCTCGCCGACCTTGGCGCGGAGGTGATTCGCGTTGGCCGCCCCGAGCCATCGCACTTGCAGGCCGCCTTCGACTTGCTCAGCCGCGGCAAAAAGAGCGTCGTGCTCGATCTGAAGAGCCCCGAGGGCACGGACGCCCTGCTCGAGATCGTGAAAAGCGCGGACGCGCTGATCGAGGGCTTTCGACCCGGGGTCATGGAGCGTCTTGGAGCAGGCCCCGACGTCTGCCTCGAGGTGAACCCTCGCCTGGTGTATGGGCGGATGACCGGGTGGGGCCAGGACGGCCCGCTGGCGCAGAGCGCTGGCCACGATATCAATTACATCGCTCTGGCTGGAGCCCTGCACGCCATCGGCCGAAAAGGGGAGCGCCCCACGGTGCCGATCAATTTGGTAGGAGACTTCGGAGGCGGCGGGCTCTTGCTCGCGTTCGGCGTCCTTGCAGCGCTTCTCGAAACAGGGAAGTCGGGCAAGGGGCAGGTGGTCGATGCCGCGATGGTCGATGGCGTCGCCGCACTGATGGCAAGCGTGTACGCCGGCATGCAGCAGGGATTTTGGTCTGACCAGCGCGGCGAAAACCTTCTCGACTCCGGTGCAGCCTTCTACGACGTGTACGAGACGAGCGATGGCAAGTACATCTCAATCGGCGCGCTCGAGCCGCAGTTTTACCAAGTGCTGATCGACAAGCTGGGTCTCAAAGACGCACCCGCGCCGATGGAGCACATGCGACCGGACAAGTGGCCCGAGCTCCGTCCCAAGCTCGAAGAGCTATTCCGGCAACGGACCCGCAACGAGTGGTGCGAGCTGCTCGAGGGGACCGATGCATGCTTCGCACCGGTGCTCACAGCGGCCGAGGCATTCGAGCATCCACATCACGTGGCCCGAAGGTCGTTCGTCGATGTTGCGGGCGTGAAACAGGCCGCCGCTGCGCCGAGGTTCTCCAGGACGATCCCGGAACACCCCAAGCCGGCTCGAGCGCGCGGCGCCGACACCGAAGACATTCTGCGCGAATGCGGAATCATCCTGCCCAAGTCGGGAGAATGACATGATCACCGACTTCGATGACTACCTGATTCACCAGGCACCCTTCCCGGTCAATCAGCCAGGTCTTCCGAATCGCAATTTCTACGATCGGTATTGGTTCAACGGGTTCGACAAAGCGGGGAAGTTTTTGTTCGAGATCGGATTCGGTCGCTATCCGCACCGGTTCGTACAGGATGGCCATTTCAGCGTCACGGTCGACGGCGTCCAGCATTCGTTTCACGCCTCCCGAAGGGTAGCCGACAACCCGATGGATTCGACCGCGGGGCCGCTACGCGTCGAAGTGGTCCAACCAATGCGGATCGTTCGCGTGGTGATCGAGCCCAACGACACCGAAGTCGAATGTGATCTGACCTTTCGCGCGAAAGCACCGCCAATCCAAGAGCCAAAGAACATCATGTATGACGGCACCCGGCTCATCATGGACACGCAGCGGTTCACCCAATATGGAACGTGGGAGGGGTTTTTCTCGATCAAGGGCCGCCGGTTCGAGGTCAAGCGAAGGGAAGTCATTGGGAACCGAGACAAGTCCTGGGGCATGCGTCCCGTCGGCGAGTACGAGGACGGCGCGCCCAGCAAACTGACGACCGATCCAGGGGTCTACTGGATTTGGTCCCCGCTTCACTTCGACGGGTTCTGCACGCACTTCCTGACGCGCGAGATGCCGGACGGCTATGCGCAGGAGCTCGCCGCGTCCATCGTCAAGACGTACGGCGACGAGGAAGAAGTGCCGAAGGACGTCATCGAAGCTGACGAAGAGGTGATGGCAACCGCTCGGCACCAGATTCGATGGCGCACTGGAACGAGGTGGCCCGAGAGCGCGACTCTCGACTTGGTCTCACGCGACGGCAAGGAGCGACACATCGAGTTGGAGCCCATGCTTCGCTTCCATATGATGGGGATCGGCTACCAGCATCCCGAGTGGGCTCACGCAGTGTGGCGCGACGAGCTCGATACGGGCTACGAGAGTTGGAAGCTCGACGAGGTCGAGCCCGACGAGTACTGCACCATTCACGTGCACAACGTCGTTCGCGCGAAGATGGGCGAACAAACCGGCATTGGCATCCTCGAGACACTCGTCTTCGGCCGGCACGCTCCGAGCGGGTTCGCAGATCTGTTCGATGGCGCGCCCTGAGCCGATGCTACGCGAAGCTCAAAAGGCGTAGCCTGCGCCGATCGAGATGATCGGGAAATTACCGGGGTAGAACGGGTTCCTGAAGACGTTGACCTTTAGCGACAAGCCCATGAACGCCCCCTTACCCAACCCGATCATGTAGCCACCGCCCAAAAACAGATTCCCGTAGTTGTCACGGCCCGAATAAAAGTCGCCCTGCCGGAAGCCGGTGTTGATGATCTCACCCTCGATGAGAAAAAACAGGCTCGGGATAGGGTACAGCCGCACGAAAAGCGAAGCGCCGTAGGTATGCCAGATCGCGTCTTCAATTGGAAAACGGTCTCTCGTGTACTGGTATCGGAATGCGACCCCGGGCTCGACGATGCGCTTGACGAGGTAAGAGACCTGCGGCGAGATCCCAACGAACGTGATGTTCGTGCCGAAGCCGAAGCCGATCCCGCCACCTACACGAAGATGTCCGATCGGCTCCTCGGGTTTCTCCGGAGCCTCCTCCTGAGGTCGATCGGTCGGCAGCGGTTCCTCTCCAGGCCGAGGTTCCACGTCCGGAGACTGCTGGGGTTCAGCTGGCGGAGGGGGTTCGGTGATGACCTCGACGTCTCGACCTTCCTGCGCGTGCACCGTGCACACGCAAAACGTGAACGCCCCCATCACGGCAATGCACCTAAGATAAGAAGAACCCCACACCTCTTCTTTATAACAGAAACACGTCCTCGAGGTCGTCGAAGGCCGTGGCGCTCGGTTCCCCGTCACCGAGGCAACTAGCGGGTGGCGAAGGACGATCGCATGTGAGGCTATTCACTCAGGAGAGCGCGGGGCTTGTCGGCCTGCTCGAGCACCGTAGCAACCCTGGG
>JAPUKT010000170.1 GCA_027295555.1 Deltaproteobacteria bacterium | reverse complement strand
TGACGCCGACGCTGGCACTGACACTGGCGCTGTCACTGACCCGGGGGGAGCTTGGCTCCGTCTACCATTGTCCTCGCCGCGCTCATGGCCGTGACGCCTCCTGACATGATGAATGCCATGAACTCTGCGCCGTCGGCGTCGAGTGGGTGCACCCTTTCGCGTGGTACGACGATCAGATTGCCGGCGAAGTTGTAAGACTCGGGCAGGTACACCGAGACGTGGCCCGCCAAGTATGAGTCGTCGAAGTGCTCGCTCGTGAGGAAGCCCAGGACTTTGAGGCCGTGGCGATTGATTTCGACGGCGACCGGTTTGTCGAACTTACGTTGGCTCCCAACGAAGGCACCAAAGAGATCCCGCAGCGAGTTGTAGAGCAGCTTGATGATCGGCACGCGCTGAAGGCCGGCCTCCAAGAACGAGACGAGCCGGCTGCCCACCACGTGGCCCGTCAGGTACCCGATGAACGTGATCCCCGCTGCCGCGATGAAGATCCCGAGGCCCGGGATCGGCGCATTGAGCCATTGATCGAGCTTGGTGACCGTGAACACGACGATCCAGCCCGTAATGGCGATCGGTGCCAGGACCAAGAGGCCCTGCGCGAAGCTTCTCGTGAGTATTCTCATGCGGTTTCTCCTATCACCAGGTTGCACCCTGCGCATTTGCATGCACAACCCGCGGCGTGTCGCTCCTCCTCCAACCTTGGCATCGCCTTTCGAAGGGGCTGCGGCACATGGTGGTCGGCTCGCTGTTTTTCAGCGTGATGAGCGTCTTCGCAAAGCTCGCCGGCGAACGCCTCCCGACGATGGAGCTAGTGCTGGCTCGCGTAGTGGTGACCCTCATCATGAGCTGGTGGGCGCTTAAGAGCCTCGGGATCGATCCATGGGGCAATAACAAGCGCTTGCTCGTCTGGCGGGGATTCGCCGGGTTTGCCGGATTGAGCTGCTATTTCTACGCGGTTACCCACCTTCCGCTCGCGGACGCGACCGTGATCCAGTTCTGCAATCCGATGATCGCGGCCCTGATCGCGGTGTTCGCGCTTCACGAGTCGCTCCGCTTCATCGACATCCTCGCGACCGTCCTGAGCATGGTCGGTGTCGTGCTCGTGGCGCAGCCGACATTCCTGTTTGGCGTCGGCACACCGCTGGATCCCGTGGCCGTTGGCGTCGGGGTATTCGGCGCGATCTTCTCGGCGATCGCATACGTGATCATCCGTCGTCTGGGAGCAACCGAGCACCATCTGGTGGTGGTGTTCTACTTCCCCCTGATCACCGGACCCGCGTCTCTTCCGATCCTTGCTGTCGAAGGGCTGGCGATGCCGAACGCTTGGGAGTGGCTCCTGTTGCTCGGCATCGGCGTGACGGCGCAGCTCGGCCAGATCGAGATCACCAAGGGCTACAAGCTCGAAACTGCTGGGCGGGCTTCCTCGATGACCTATTTGCAGATCGTTCTCGCCTACACCTGGGGAGTGCTGTTCTTCAGCGAGTACCCGAACGCCCTCAGCATCGTGGGCGCGGTGCTGGTGGTCTTGGGAGTGTTGAGCGTGACCAGGCGTCAGTCTTGAAAGAGCGGGTCGAACAGTCCGGGGTTCGCACCAAGGGCTTCCAGGTCTTCGGCGCCCTCGACGTCGGTGATGAAAGTAATGATCTGTCCGCCGCCCTCGTGCTCGGTCGAGATCAGGGCACCCGTGCTGAGCTCGGTCCAGCTTTGCCAGGTCATCGAAACACCCCCCATCGGGATGATGCTTACCCACATGCGCCACCTCACGGGCAGGCCATTCGGGTCGACGTTCCAAAGGTATGCGTCTCCGGGGGTCACGCCGCCTGAGGTGTAGGTCACCAACAGCCCTTTTTGGCCATCTTCCTCGGTGACGAGTTCGCGCTTCACGCCCGGGTCGAAGAACTTGACGACGGGATTCAGCCAGAAGGAGTCGTTGATCCAGAACTTATATGCCGTCTGAAGCGCGGACTCGGCGTCTTTGCCAGTGACCTCGCTATCCTTGCTCCAGACGCGACCGGTCTTGTCGCCCGTTCGAAGAAGCGCTCGGGTGTTGCCCCAACGAAGCTCGACCAGACCGTTCTTTCGGTCCCACACATAGTGATGCTTCTTGAAGAAGGACCAGCGAACCGCGCCCGTTCGGTCCCAGGCCTCCTTGTGAACGGCGGTCTCCATCTCGCGAGCGAGCTCGTCTGCCTCGGGCACGGCTTCGCCCGTCGGCCTCGGCTCACTCATGAAATAGGCCGCTCCCACGAGGATGAGAACGCCCACGAAAAGAACCGCCGCGACCACCTTCAAGATGCGCATAGTCTCCCTCGCGAGCCGTGAGCCTACACTGTGCAGAGCGGCCGTAAAAGCGCTATGAATCTCCCCATGGGCGATTCCTCGATCGACATCTATGAACGTGGCGCGCCGCGCAACGGTGAGCCTCAGGTCATGGACCGGCGGCTGTTCATGCAACTACTGGTGTTCCAGATCCCACCCGGGGCTTCCATCCTGGAAAACCAAGGGGCCTTGATCGCCGCTGCAGAAGGCGCGGGCCTGCCGTGCGTCGTCTACGCGGACGCCAACGATCCGCGTGGGATGGGTCTTCTGACGTTCACCGAAGATCCGGCGCTGTTCGTCGATTCAGTGCGTCCACTGTTCGAAGCCGAGCTCCTTCGCGATTGGGTGCTCCGGCCCGAGCTCACGATGATCGGCCGGACGTACAGCAACGGCCACGAGCAAGATCTTGAGTTCTGGCTGATCGACCGGCCCCAGCAAACCGTGCTCAATCCCGATTGGAACTGGGCGGTGTGGTATCCGCTGCGTCGTAGCGGTGCCTTCGAGCAGCTCGATGGGAGGGAGAAGGGTGGCATCCTGCGCGAGCACGCGACGATCGGTCGGGCATACGGTGCGCAAGACCTCGCGCACGACGTGCGCCTCGCGTGCCATGGTCTCGACGCGAACGACAACGAATTCGTGATCGGTTTGATCGGTTCGAACCTCCATCGTCTCTCGCACGTCGTCCAAGCGATGCGTAGCACGGTGCAGACTTCGCAATACATCCAGCAGATGGGGCCCTTCTTCGTCGGTCGCGCGATAGGGCGACACGCAGGCGCCAAAGGATGATACGCGATGCCGGGTAGCACGTTCGGCCTAGCTTTCCGCGTGACCACCGCGGGTGAGAGTCACGGCCCCGCCAACGTCGTGATCATCGACGGATGTCCGCCTGGGATTCCTCTCTCGGAAGCGGATATCGCGGGCGACCTCGATCGACGCCGGCCCGGTCAAAGCAAGATCGTCACCCAGCGCAAGGAGCCAGACACCCCCGAGATCCTCTCCGGCGTGTTCGAGGGCGAGACGACGGGCACCCCGATCGCGATCATCGTGCGCAATCAGGACCAACGGTCGCGTGACTACACCAAAATCAAAGACGTCTACCGCCCGGGTCACGCGGACTACACCGTCGACGCCAAGTACGGCCGTCGGGACTACCGGGGTGGCGGACGAAGCAGCGCCCGCGAGACGGTTGTACGGGTCGCCGCAGGAGCCGTCGCGAAGAAGCTTTTGTCGCACGCTTTCGGTGGCGAAGTCGTGGGGTACGTCACTCGTATTGGCGACATCGAGGCCAATATTCCGGAAACTGTGACGCTTGCCCAGGTCGAGACCCTCCCAAGCGGCGAGCCCAACATCGTTCGCTGCCCTGATCCAGAAGCCGCAGCGCGCATGGTCGAGCTGATCGAAAAGATGCGCAAGGCCCAAGACTCGATCGGTGGCGTCGCCGAGATCGTCGCGCGCAATATCCCTGCCGGCTTGGGAGAGCCGGTGTTCGACAAGCTCAAGGCCGACCTAGGCAAAGGCCTCTTCAGCCTTCCAGCCGTCATGGGCGTCGAATACGGCGCTGGCTTCGGCGTTGCCGCACTCAAAGGCAGCGAAAACAACGACGCCTTCGAAACCGACGCCCAAGGCAACGTCCAGACCCGCACCAACCGACACGGGGGCATGCTCGGTGGCATTTCGAGCGGCATGCCCATCGTAGTCCGCGCAGCGGTAAAGCCTACCAGTAGCCTTCCGCGTGCCCAAGACACCGTGACTGTCGACGGCGACGCCACGACGATCCGAACGACCGGGCGACACGACCCCTGCCTATTGCCGCGGTTCGTTCCGATGGCCGAGGCGATGGTCGCGCTGGTCCTCGCCGACCACTGGCTCAGGTGGCGGGCGATTCGCGAGTGAGCGCTATCGTGCGAAGTTCCACGCGACGATCGCGAGCGCGGCGGTCACCAGGATAGCCGCCCAGAGGAGGTTTCCTCCCTTGCCTTTCCCCTTGGCTTCCTCGGATCCTACCGCTCGGCGAAAGCCGCTGATCATCCCGCCCATGAGACCGGTGCTCTGGCCGCCAATCGCGCTGCGAGTGGGACCATGCCCACCCCTCGGGCGCTTCTTCTTACTGGCGCTCTTCTTCTGATGCTGCTTGGCCATCGAATCATCCTACCGACGTTTGGCGCTGGCGTGAATCGCCTTTCTGGGAGGGGGTGCGAGGGTGTAGCGCGGTATCGGCTGGCGATCGGTGCGACACCTCACGTGGTTGCGTTCACAGGCAGCCAGCATTTTCGGGGCGGAGTCCGGCGATCGGTGTCGGAGCCAAACCTCTTCCGCCAGGGCTGCATCCGAATGCCCGAGGCCACTCAGGGCCAGCCAGCGGCTTCTGAGAAGGCTTTGGTCGCGAGGCGCCAGTCGAAGGCCTGCGTCTGCGGCGATGAGCGCGTTCTGGTCGTCCGTGAGGCTTCCGTAGGCCTGCGCCAGAGCACGCCAAGCCGTCCAGTCCCCCGGAGATGCTTCCGCCACGCGACGGTATGCGTCCACCGCCTCGGACCACCGCCAAACCCGCGCATACGCATCGCCCCGAACCCGATCGAACACCGGGTTGGGACCCACGAGCACTTCGGCGCGTCGGGTGGCCGCGACCGCGTCGTCGGTCCGACCCTGTATTGAAGCCAGCCGCGCGAGAAGTAGCTCGGCCCGCGCGATGAGGTCCTCCGAATCCGCTGCACGAGCCAGAGCGAGCGCGCGGTCGAGGCTCGGCTGCGCTAGCTCCACGTGCTCCTGCGTTTCCCGCAGCAAGCCAAGCGCTTGACCGAGGAGTCGCTCGACTTCGGGGCGCGCAGCGCCGCCGAGCAGCACCCTGTCTGGGTCCGTTGCGCCATCCCCCATCCACACCGTTGCGGTCGCGATCTCCGTGAGCGGCTGGCGACTGCAGGGGTCGAGGGCGATCTTGCCCAGAGCTTCGGCCCACTGCGCGAAGGCCTTCCCACGCTCCGTGCGGCTCGCCTCGCACGCTGCGCGTTGAAACTGACGGCTGTGTTTTCTGTGCATCAGCCGCGCATCGACGCGAAGTGGCAATGACGGATCGCTCGGCGCGGTAATCTCATAGCGGACGATCTGCGCACCTTGGGTGGGTAGTGTTCGGTCGAAAGCGGGCGTTGCGAACCGGTGCACCTGGTGTAGGATCTCCGGATCAGCAAAAGCATCGAGCATCGTCGACCGCAACACGAACACGTCGTCATTGTCGCCTTCGGACGGGCGGGAGACGCCGAGCAGGCGACCCGAGGCGTCGCGGACGTCGACTTCGATCCATACGTCGTGCATGTCGCGGGTTCCGCCAGGGAATCGATGTCCGACGCCGGTGTTCTGCAACACCACATCGAACACCACGCGCTCGCCACCTCGGATCTTGGCCTCCTCGGGGAGCACGACCCTCTTCCCACCTACGCGCGTAGCTCCAACGTCGATCAGCACCGAATCGAGCAACGTGTCCTCGGCTTGCTCGTTTTGCCTAGGATCGGGCAACTGCGCTGCCATCGCAGTATGGGACGCGGCCCATCGATGCCCACTGATGAGCCCATCCGATGCCGCGAGATCTCCGGTCAACGCCGGCTCGGGGCTCATGTGGCAACCCTGACAGGTGCTCTCATCAACGGCGACCAGGCGGCTTGGCACCGCTCCTGCGAATACTGACGCGCTCCAATCGCCGAGATCATCGATGCCGGGCAGGTGATTTTCGTTTCCGATCGCGGGTCCGGAAAACGAACGATGGCAAGTGCCACACAATGCGGCCGACCGGAGGGTCGGCATGGCGAGGCGCTTCCGATGGGCTTCGATCTCTTCGGGCACGGCAGGATCGGGAATCAACACGGGTCGGTCGGTGAGCGTGAAGCTTCCGTTTCCGTCGGGTCTGGTTGATTCGATGCTGTGGCAGACCAGGCAAGTGATCCCGGCGTAGGCAAGCTTGTTTTCGGGCTTCACCTCCCGATCGATGTCGCCCGACATGAGTAGGAGAGGATCGTGACATCCAGCGCAGAACCGACTCGCTCTTTCGCCGCGATGCTCCCGAAACTCATCGACGCTCGTGCGGTACCAGGGGTTGTCGAACGACGCGTAGGCGTGTGCGCTGTGCATCCAATGCGATGCGACGTCGGTATGGCAATTCGCACAGTCGTCGGTTTTCGCGAGTCGCTCGAGATCGATCGTTGATGGGGCGGAGAGTAGGGACGGACTCGACACTCTGCGCGTCGCATCGCCGAAGGGCGCCGGAGCCTCGGTGCACGCGTCGCAGAGCCCACACCAGACGTAGAGCACTCCGATGAAAAGCCGCCGTGCCATGCCTTGTTGGACGTCCGCCGCCCCCTTTGGATCTGATTTCCTATCAGAAGGTGCCCAAACTAACGAAAATCTGCGTGAGAAGCGCATCCGCCATCAAGATACTGATCGAGACGACCACCACCGCGCGGGTGGTCGACCGGCCCACGCCTTCGGTCCCGCCGCGTGTCTGAAGGCCAAAGTAGCAGCCGAGAAGCGCGATCAAGAAGCCGAAGAATGGCGTCTTTGAAACGCCGCTCACGAAGTCGTTGATCTCAAGCGTATCGAGTGCGGTCGAGACGAAGAACTCCATGGGGATGCCGTAGGA
>JAPUKT010000017.1 GCA_027295555.1 Deltaproteobacteria bacterium | reverse complement strand
CATCGCGGCCTGCCGCACCGTGGAGAACAGGATCGCCCACTCCTTGCACGGCTACTTCCTTCGAGAGGGCGATACCAAGGTGCCGGTCATCTACTACGTTGACCGAATTCGAGACGGTCGCTCGTTTGCGACGCGACGGGTGGTCGCCAAGCAACACGGCAAGGCGATCTTCAACATGTCGGTCTCCTTCCAGGCGCCGGAAGAGGGTCTCGAGCACCAAAGGCCGATGCCGGACGCGCCTTCGCCTTTGTCCGTGCCGACCAACCGCGAGCGTCTGACAGAATACAAGAAGCGCTCCTCGCACCCTGCCTTCGATTTCCTTCTTTCGCTCGATAGTCCGATCGAGCGGCGGGAGGTCGATCATGTCGATCTTCTCGATCCCAAGCCACACACCGGGCTCAAACGAATGTGGTTTCGTGCGGACGGAGAGCTCGGGGATGACCCGGTCATGCACCAGGCGGTTCTCGCCTACGCGAGCGACTACGGTCTTCTCGAAAGCTCGTTCAACCAGCACGGGCACGGCTTTTTGACCGAGAAGCTGATCCTGGCGAGCCTCGACCACGCGATCTGGTTTCACAGCGACTTTCGGGCCGACGAATGGATGCTCTACGTGACGGAGAGCCCTAGGACAGCCGGGGGTCGCGGGCTCAACTTTGGCCACATCTACTCGGCAGACGGCAAACTCGTGGCGTCGGTGGCGCAAGAGGGTCTGATACGAATACGCAAGCCTCGCTGAGGCTGTGGTAAATGGGTTTCATGTGGGGCAACTCCGACGTGAGAACGAGTCATCGGTCTGGCTGGCCCTTCCTCTTTGCGCTTTGCCTTGCCGTTGCGCTGGTGTCGCAGCCGACTCGTGCGCAACAGGCTCCGCTGCCGGGCGTGCGCGAGAAACCAGCCGCTGAAGGATCCCTCGAGCTCGGTGAGATCGAAGGCAGGATTACGACTTTTCGCAGGCGATTAGGCGAGTGGAAGAGGAAGTCCCTCGAGTACCAGCGCGTATGGGAGCAAGTGGCGACGCGCGTTCAGGTCATCGATCGCGAAATCGACCAGCTCAAGGCGCGTGAAGGCATCGTCGTTCCCGAGGAAGCGAGCTCGTCCGAGCTCGATGCACGGTTGCTCGAAGCGGAGCAGGATCTTTCATCGGCGCGGCGCAAAGCGATGGCACTCGATGCCGAAGAGGCCCTTCGCTCCGAGCGGAGAAAGAAGATTCCGAAGTTGCTCGCGTCGGCCAAACAGAAGCGGAGCGCTCTGGGGATAGTCGCTCCCACTGTGAGCGCCGACCCGGCCGTATCCAAAGCGCTTGCGGTTCTCGAGGGCTTGAAGCACCAGGTGTTGGACAGCGAAATCGAGGCTTACCAGAACGAGCTTGCCAGCTATGAAGCACGCGGGCGGTTGTTGAGCAAGCAGCGTGATCGGGCAACGCTTCGCATCGCCTATTACGAGGCCCTTTCGTCCGAGCTTCGTGAGGCCGCCAAACAACGCGGTCGCATGGAGGTGGAGCGCGAGAGCGAGGCGACGCAGCGCTTGCTGGAAGGGCTCAAGGCCGCACCGAAGAGCTTCGAAAAGATGTTTCGCGAGATGGCTGCGCAGAACGCGGAGCTCGCCGACTTTTGGACCGGGGACGACGGCGTGGTCGACCAGATCGACGACGTGAGCGAGAAGCTTTCGCGCGCCGAAGAGAAGGTGGCCTCCCTCGAAGGCGAGCTTGCCGGGTTGGCAGTGCGGGTCGAAGCGGTTGGCCTCGCGGATTCCGTGGGCGTCCTGCTCCGACGGCAGCGCGCGGATGCGCCGGACATCGGAATGTACCGTCGCTTCGTTCGTATGAGGCAGGAGCGCATCGGCTACGTCCAACTGCAGCAGATCAGGCTTCGCGAGCAGCGTCAGGCGCTGGGCGACATCGATGCCCTCGTCGATCAAGCGATGGCTTCCGTCGAGGAGCCCATGACCCCCGAGGAGAGAGCCAAGCTCGAAGGGCTCCTGCGACAGCTCTTCGAAACGCAACGGAGGTACATGGACGCGCTCATGGCGGACTATGAAACGTACTTCCAGAAGCTCGTCGATTTCGACGCGCGACAACGAGAGATGATCGACCGAACGCAAGACCTGCTGGACTTCATCGACGAGCGCATTCTTTGGATTCCAAGTGGCAGGGCGATCGAAACCGAGACTCTCTCCGACGGGCGTGACGCGACCCGGTGGCTCTTTGGGCCGCGTTACTTGAAGCAGCTCGGCCGAGGAGCGAGCGAAGCAGCGACACGACTCTGGTCGTTGAACCTCCTCGCACTGCTGTTGGCGATCTTGTTTTTCCCGGCGCGGCGACGCCTTCGCGACCGGATTCGCCAGTCCGGCCAAGAGGCCGCGAGCCCAGACTGCGTCCGTTACGGCCCTACCGCGAAAGCGTTAGGATTGACCATCGTCCTCGCCGCATGGCTGCCAGCCTTGCTTGCCTACGTTGGCTGGCGACTCGGCGCGTCGCCCGCGGCGACCCAGTACACGCGCAGCGTTGCTTACGGGCTGCTCGGCACCTCCGGGTTGTGGTTCACCTTGGCACTCACGCGTCAGCTCGCGCGTAGCGGTGGGGTTGCCGAGGCGCACTGTGGCTGGCCCGCGAAACCGGCGCACGCGCTCTGGCGCGACGTCGCGTGGCTTGCGGTCGTGATGGTGCCGGCGACCTTCGTGATCCTGGTGTTCGAGATGCGTGGCGAGGACCTGTGGCGGGAGTCGATCGGTCGGATGGCCTTCTTGGTGACCATGCTTGCCGTCGCCCTCTTCAATTATCTCGCGTTGAGGCGTGATGGCGCCGCGTCCGGGCTCCTCCTAAATGGCGTAAGACGCCGCTCGGTTGCGTTCCGCATCGTCCAGCTCGCATCGATCGCGGTGCCAGTAGGGCTGGGCGTCGCTGCGATTCGTGGGTTCTACTGGACCGCCCTCCAGTTGGCGATGCGGACGCATCTGACCCTGGTGTTCCTGTTCTTACTGGTGATCGTCGTACAGCTCTTCGCTCGGTGGGCGATGATCGCAGAGCGCCGCGCCGCGCTCGAAGCCGACGCGCCAGAAGAAAAGGCCGCGCCCGCCACTTCCGGTATCCAAGTGAGTCGGTTGATGATCGGCACTGCGATGCTGATCGCGCTTTTCGGTTCCTTGGCGATCTGGGCCGACCTCTTGCCGGCGGCGCGGATTCTACGACAAGTCGAGCTCTGGAGCGTTACCAAGACCATCACGGTCGCCGAGCTCGATCCGTCGGGGGTCGAGCGCCTTTACACCGAGGCGCGTTCCGTTCCGATCACGCTGGCCGATCTGTTTCGCTCGTTCCTGATCGCGCTTTTGTCCCTTGCGCTCATTCGGAATCTGCCGGGCTTGCTCGAGGCGACCGTTTTCCGTCGCTTGGGTCGAGGAGAACGCTACGCGTACGCGACCATCGTCAAATACGCCGTCGCTCTCGCCGGCCTCGCGCTGGCGTTCGATGCGATCGGGGTCGGATGGTCGAGCATCCAATGGCTCGTGGCGGCGGTGGGCTTGGGGCTAGGCTTCGGCCTTCAAGAGATCTTCGCGAACTTCATCTCGGGCCTCATCATTTTGTTCGAGCGTCCCATTCGTGTAGGGGACACGGTGACGGTCGGGGATATCAGCGGGACCGTGACCAAGATTCAGATCCGCGCGACCTGGATTACGGGCTTCGACCGCAAAGAGCTCGTGGTCCCGAACAAGACCTTCGTCACGGGACAACTCATCAACTGGACCCTCTCGGATGCGGTTTTGCGAGTCGAGATCCTCGTCGGGATCGCATATGGCTCGGACACCGAGCGGGCGATCGAAGTCCTTCAGCGAGTCGCCGGCGACAATCGTCGCGTGCTACGGGACCCCGCGCCTCAGGTCCTCTTCCTCGCTTTCGCGGACAGCTCGCTGTCGTTTGAGCTACGCCTGTTCGTTCCACACGTCTCCGAGGTTCTGCCCGTTCGGCACGAGCTTCACATGGCCATCGACAAGGCCTTCAAGGACGCTGGGATCGAGATCGCCTTTCCGCAACAAGACCTGCATCTTCGATCGCTGCCGGACAACTGGCGCACCCTCGCGAGCGGCTAATTGAGGTTGTAGGAGATCACCATCGACTTGCCGCCACGCTGAACGGAGAGGGTGACCTTGTCTGCGGTGCGTAGCGTCGTGTACGCGCCGAGCACCGTATCGGGGGTCGACAAAGGCTGGCCGTTGACGCTCTCGAGCACGTCGCGGTTCCGGAGTC
>JAPUKT010000169.1 GCA_027295555.1 Deltaproteobacteria bacterium | reverse complement strand
GACGCGAAGGCGACTGAGACGCGGCTTGCGGAGGACCTGAGGAGGGCCTCGAAGCGGCCCTCGAGATGGGCCCGGGAGCGCTCGAAACAGGAGTGCTCGAAGCAGGCCTGACGGACCTGGCGCGCGGCCCCACCGACAGCGGACGTTCCACTCGCGGCGGCTGCGACGAATAGCGCGTCGGGCTGTCATACGCGGGCGATGTGGGCGGTCCTTCGGGCGGGGGCCCCGACGGCAGCTGCGTCGAGAAATCACTGGGCACCGGAGACTCGGTGGCGGCCGGCGGAGGCGTAGCGGGGGCCGCTTGCACGGCGGGCACTGCGCCCGACGCGGTGCGGATCCGTTCGAGGACATCGGCGGCGTGCGTTGTGCGTTGGTCGGGGCGTTTTTTGCGTACTTTGTCTAGGAGTGACCTCAGTCTGTCTTCGCGATCGCTCATGACGCCCTCTTCGGATGCAACATACCCACGATAGCCGGCAAGTCCGCGCCATCTTTGAACCAGCCCCAGACGGTCTCAGCGACCTCGAAGTCGACCATGAGGAATTTCGAATCGCCGGTGGGTACGCAGGAGACCTGCCGCTGCGAAATCTCGGAGAACATACCACCCAGTAGTGCCGCGGCTCCGAGGTCGTCTTCGTCGAGCTCGGGCTTGTCCCGAAGGGCGATGACCAGTGCCGCGCCCCAGCGCTCGAACGTCAGGCGCCCCCAACCGAAGAGCGATGTGACGGCCGACACATGGCCCAACACGGCCTCCGGGGTAAGAACGGATGCGGGCCTATCCAGACCGCTCAACACATGATCTCCCAGCAACTCACCCAACCGACGAAGCGGCGTCAGGTCCCCGTCGCGAGCCGCCGCTGCCACCAACGAGGAAAGCACTCCCTCGCTGAGCATGATGACGCGCTCACCCGTACGCGTACGGACGGTTCCCCCACCGAGATTGAACTCGTAGAAGCCGCCGGGATCGAAACGGCCATCGTGCATACGTAACCTCCCCCCTGGATGTAGAAGGTTTAGCTGGATCGTGTCAAATGGCACGGATGAAATCCAATGTCGTCGGCCTCGCTCTGGCGTGCGCTTTATACGCGGTAGACGCGCAAGCGGAGGGCGATCTGCTGGGAACGGATGACGTTGCCGCGGCGATCGTCGCGATGACCACTCCGGTCTGGACCGGCCCGAGGACCCCCGCACCTGTGGATATGCCGCGACCCGACGATGCATCAACCACGATCCGCTCGACCACGGCTCTGCTGGCGGTTCACGCGAGCCCGGGCACGGCGCCAGAAACGATGGGTCGGGTAATGATGGCACTCGAGTACGCCCGATCCCAGCTGGACGTGATGGGTTGGCCCTCCCCTCTTCCCGACGCGGATCTCGGTGGCGGTCCGGGGCTCGATTTGTATCTCACCCCGACGAGCCTCCCCACGGCTGCCCATTCCGATGGGATGGCGTGGTGGACCTATCTCGATCGCGCGTCGGTATTCGCCGTGATGGATCCCGAAACCCCTGACCACGCGATCGATGCGTGTGTCACGGCAGCGTACGCGGAAGCCCTTCTTCTCAGCATGGACCCGGCCGAGGCGCGGGCGTGGCGACGTGCGACCGCCGCGTGGCTGACCTGGGTGCTCACAGGCCACTTCGGTTGCGAGGACGCGGTCTGGGAACAACAAGCGGAGCCCTATCGCTCGTGGGTGAGAGGCGGCGCCGCAGAGGGCGCAGGCGGTGCGCTCCTGCTCGCCTATCTCTCAGCGCGGCACGACGAAGGCACCTCACGGTTCGTCCGCGACGCGTGGGAGCTCTCGAGCCAGCGAACTTGGGAAGGCGATGGTCTGCGTGCCGAGCCTGACCTTTGGGCCGCCATCGAGACTTCGATCGAGCGAAGCGGTGACCGGCTCCTAGACAACATCGAGGGAGTCGCCGTGCTTCGCTGGTTCGTCGGGCGAGGAGACACCGAGAGTGCGCTGATCGCGTCGATCGACAGCGACGCCCAAGTTCCCCCCATGCGGCGCCTGAAGCGACTCCCTACGCGGGCGAGCGGCAGTCCTGCCCTGCGGCCCTTCGGGAGCGCATACGTGGTTCTCGAAGGCTCCGCCTGGACCCCAGGCGAGCGCCTTCGCGCATGGATGAAGGGGGAATATGGGGTCCGATGGTCCTTCGTCGCCGTTCAGCTCGACGAAAACGGAGCCGAGCTTCGTCGCATTGCCGCTCCGCACACGGGCCCCACCCCGAACGCCTACGTTCCGATCGAGCTCGACAGCCGAGCGCGCCGCCTCCTCTTCGTAGTCACCAATCTCTCGAGTCGACTGCCAGACGCGGACGAGCCAGACGTCAATCAACGTTCGTTCGAGCTGATCGTAGACCGCGCCGAGGACTAGGTTCGATTTCGACGGCGACGCCGACGCCGACGATTGCGCGGTTCGGTGTCGTAGAGCGCCTCACTCGGTTCGTTGGCCCACGCCGGTAGATCTTCTCCTCGGGCCATTCGATCCAGGGCAAACAGAGTCGCAGCGTCGGCAAAGTATTCGCGCCGCGCGATCGAGTGAACGCGTCCGGCGCCAAGACGGCGTTGCGCCATCGTGAGAAGCCGGATGCGATCCTTGAGCCTGCGCGGAAGGGAAAGGCGCAAGGACAACTCTCTAATGAACTCCTCGTAGGCGACAGGAACGTCGGCGGCGCCGTCGAGCGCCTCGTCGATCGGCCCCTGTAGAAGGGCCGCGAGGAGTACCGCATCGTTGGGAAGTCGATCCTCGGCAGCCAACACATCCACGGCCTGCAGGCGGCCAAACGTAAGGGCTGCCCCTTCCGGATCGTCATCGAGGAACGATGCGACCTCGGGCAAGACCTCGCTCAGGACACCGACATCCCACGCAAGAAACACCGAACGATGAGCAGCACTGCCTCGAAGAAACCGTAGGATCTCTTCGAGAACACGTGGCGCCGCGGCGCGCCGCAAGTCACCGCGATGCCTGACCATAGCGTCGTAGACCGCCGGATCGAGCCCCATGTCGAGGCGAGCGCTGAACTTGATCGCGCGAAGGATCCGAATGGGATCCTCTCGGAACCGCACATTCGGGTCGCCGATGGTGCGGAGGAGATGTTCCTCCAAATCGGCAACGCCGCCCACGAAGTCGATCACCTCCCCGCGCTCGAGGTCGTAAAACAGCCCGTTGATGGTGAAGTCGCGCCGAATCGAGTCTTCGTGTGGCTCTCCAAACACGTTGTCATTGGTGATCAGCAGGTCCGCATCTTCGCCATCGACGACGGCGCGTCGCGCTGGAATCAAACGAACGGGCTCCGGGCCTGCGCACAAGGGGATCTTCTTGGCAATTTTCGGCTTGATGACCTCGTAGTGCTGCGACGGATCACGACGGAAGGTAGCCACTTCGATCACCTTGCCACCGGAGAATAGGACGTGGGCCAGCCGGAACCGTCGGCCGATCACGCGGCAGTTACGAAAGAGGTCACGCACCTCGTATGGGCGCGCGCTGGTCGCGAGGTCGAAGTCTTTGGGCTTACGCCCAAGCATCAGGTCTCGCACGCCACCACCGACGAGATACGCGGTGTGGCCGTGCCGATTGAGACGGCGAATCACTTTGGCTGCGTCCGGGTCGAGCAGTCGACGCGGAATCGCGTGCGCGTAGACGAGAGGTTCGGGGGGCTCTTCGTCAAAAGCGCCTCTCGCGTCGTCGTCTCGCTGACCGAAGTCAGGATCTAAAACTCGTGTCATCGAATACCAAGGGCCACTAAGGCCAAAGAAGTTAGTTACCGCCTTGTAGCATAACGACCGCTTACGGCAACGTTCGCGTAGTGCTACCGTCGTTCCCGAAAAAGGGGACAGTCTCCTTTTTTCAGGGTTGAGTCGGCGCGCGTATGGTGAGTGAGCTCGAGCAATTGGCAGGCAGCGTCATGGTCTGCGGCTTTCCCGGTGTCGAGGCGCCGTCTGAGATCCGCTCGTGGTTGGCCGACGACTCCGTAGCGGGATTGATCCTCTTCAAGCGCAACATCGATGACGTGCAACAAACCGCCGAGCTGATCACATCGTGCACGGCGACACAGGATCCTTCGCTTCCGATTTTGGTTTGCGTCGACCAAGAAGGTGGTCGAGTCGCGCGGTTTGGCGACCCCATCTTGAAGCTACCCGCGATGCGAAAGTTGGCCGAAGCAGCCGATCCGGAGCTCACCACTTCAGCAGGCGCGGTCCTCGCGTGCCAGCTTCGAGCAATCGGAATCAACCTCGACTTCGCGCCCGTGCTCGACGTGGATACAAACCCGGACAACCCGGTGATCGGAGATCGGGCCTTCGGAAGCACGCCCCAAGTCGTCATCGAACACGCGTTGGCGTTTGCCGATGGCCTTCACGCTGGCGGCGTCCTCTCGTGCGGTAAGCATTTCCCGGGGCACGGAGACACCGACCTCGACAGCCATCTTGCCCTGCCAACGTTGCGACACGATCGCGAACGGCTCGAGCACGTGGAGCTCCCACCGTTTCGAGCCGCCGTCGGCCGTCTCCCCTCGATCATGACGGCGCATGTGGTCTTCGACGCCTTCGATTCGGCGCCGGCGACGATCTCGCACCGTGTGATCGTCGAGCTCCTTCGTAACGAGATCGGCTACGACGGCGTGGTGTTCACCGACGACTTGGAGATGAAGGCCCTGAGCGCGCTCTACCCGATCGAAGAGTCTGGCCTTCTCGCGATCGAGGCAGGCTGCGACATCTTGCTGATCTGCTCCGATCTCGAAGCGGCGGGCAAGTTGCGCGAAGCGCTCGCCCGGGAGGCGGATCGACACCAAGCGTTTCGCGACAAGCTCGAGGAAGCGCGATCACGCGCGGACGCGCTCCGCCAACGCGTCACCACCTTGCCGCCTCCCATGTCGCTCGAAAACGCGCTAGACCACGCTAAAGTCCGCGCTCTGTGGGAGCGCCTCGGGCAGCTCGAATAAAACCACTCGCGCATTCAAGACTCGGCCATTGCAGATCTACGGCGACACAAGCGATCTAAGCCCCTCGGCAACCAAAGCACTTCAGCGAATCTACCGACGGCGCGTTCCTCTGGACCGGCTGACGACCCCCGAGCTGACTCGCGCCCTCGTGGGTGTTTCGCACGCCACGGGTCGGCAGGTGGGGGTCCTAGTCGATCGCCGCGGCACCGTGTATCACGTCATTCTGGGCGACGCGTCGAAGCTGATGTTACCCGATCTCGGTCGACTCCGCGCCGGTGCCGGAAGGCTCCGCGGGCTCCGCCTGATCCACACGCATCTGAGGAACGAACCGCTCAGCCGCGACGACCTCGTCGACCTCACTCGCTTGCGCCTCGATCTCGTGGTTGCGATCTGTCTCGCCCCCGGGGAAGAACGGGCTCTTTGTGTCTATTACGGGCACAACTTTCCCGTTCCCGAGGGTTCCGACGAACCTCCTTTTCAGACGTTTGGGCCGATCCCCTATGCGAAGGCCCGCGACAACCCCGCCGAGATCATCGCCACCTTGGAACAGGAGTTTGCGCAGGCGGCGCGAGCACGAGGTGTCACAGCAAAGGATGGTCGCGCGATCCTGGTGCACGTGTGCGACAAGCAAAGCGCAGCCCAAGCGGAGGATTCGCTACGTGAGCTCGAGGAACTCGCGAG
>JAPUKT010000168.1 GCA_027295555.1 Deltaproteobacteria bacterium | reverse complement strand
GCGTCCGCCTCGATTGGGGCCCTACTCGAGGCGCGCGGTTTGTGCGTGACGAACATCAAGCTGGACCCGTACATCAACGTCGATCCCGGCACGATGTCGCCCTACCAGCACGGCGAAGTCTTCGTTACTGATGACGGGGCCGAAGCAGATCTCGATCTCGGTCATTACGAGCGCTTCACCAAGGCGACGATGACCAAGGCTAACAACTTCACCACCGGGCGAATCTATGACGCGGTGATCTCGAAGGAGCGCCGCGGCGAGTATCTGGGCGCCACGATTCAGGTGATTCCGCACATCACAGATGAGATCAAAGCCAGGGTCAGAGAGGCCAGCCGCGACGTCGACGTGGCGATCGTCGAGATCGGCGGCACTGTAGGTGACATCGAGTCGCTACCTTTCCTCGAGGCGGTTCGTCAGTTGCGCGTCGAGCTCGGCCCCCAAAACAGTGTTTCGGTGCACGTGACGCTCGTGCCCCACATCGCCGCGGCGGGTGAGCTCAAGACCAAGCCGACGCAGCACTCGGTGAAAGAGCTTCTCGGCCTCGGGATTCAACCCGAATTGCTCCTGTGCCGGGTCGATCGGGAGCTGCCCCGGCCCCTACGCGAGAAGATCGCCCACTTCTGCAACGTGCCTGTCGACGCGGTCATCGCGGTCCCGGACGTCCGTCTCATCTATGAGCTGCCTTTGACCCTCCACGAGCAGGGCCTCGACCGTCTGCTGGCTGAGCGGCTCAATATCTGGGCGCGGGACCCGGACCTTGCCGTTTGGCGGCGGACTGTGGATCGCTACTTCGCGCCCGATCGTGGGCATGTCTCGATCGCGCTCGTCGGCAAGTACGTCCATCTTCGGGATTCGTACAAGTCTCTTCACGAGGCGCTGGTTCATGCGTCGATCGAGTGTGATGTGAAGCTCGAGCTCGACTACGTCGATAGCGAAGAGCTCGAGCGAGGCGATCTGCAAACCTTGTTGGGCCACCACGATGCGATCTTGGTGCCCGGCGGGTTTGGGGACCGCGGTGCCGAAGGGAAGGTCCGCGCGATCCAGTACGCGCGTGAAAACAGCATCCCGTTCTTCGGAATTTGCCTCGGGATGCAGATGGCGGTCGTCGAGTACGCCCGAAACGTGTGTGGCCTAAAAGGCGCCAACAGCACCGAGTTCGATCGCGACGCGCCGCACCTCGTCGTCGACATCATGCCGGACCAGCTAAGAGTGCAAGACAAAGGTGCGACGATGCGGCTCGGCGCATATCCCTGCACCATCAAGCCTGATTCGCTTACGGCGAAGATCTACGGCGCGACGCAGATCAGCGAACGTCACCGTCATCGGTACGAGGTGAACAACACGTATCGTGAAGACCTCGAGCGCGGTGGGCTGCTGCTTTCGGGCGTGTCCCCGGATGGGCGCCTCGTCGAGATGGTCGAGCTGCCTGGGCACCCCCACTTCATCGGGTGCCAGTTCCACCCCGAGTTCAAGAGCAAGCCCCATCAGCCACACCCTCTGTTTACGAGCTTCGTGCGAGCCGCCGTCGAGCATCATGCGCGGCGCGAGCGGCCGGTGAGTAGTCCTACCGAAGCCCATATGAACTGAGCCCCCGCTCGGTTTCCGGCGGTAGATGGACTGGTCAGGCGCTCAGGTCTAGGATCACGGGGTGACTAGCCCGACCAGTACTCCCGGCCGAAAGTGGCTGACGATACCGACCCGAATCGTCCTCGGGTATATCGTGGTCCTCGTCGCATTTGGCTTCGTAGGAGGCCTGAGCTTCTTCCAGCACCATCGGACTTCTCAGACGCTAGGGCTCCTTCAAGATGGCTACCTGCCGCTGGCCCTCACGCTTGGGCAAGCCAAGGCCACGCAAAGCGTGTACGCCACCCTCATCGAGCGAGCGCTCGAATCCGAACAGAGTGGACCGACGAAAGCATGGCTCCGAGCGGCGCTTCGGATCCGACCAATGACCCTTCGCCGCGCCTACGAGGGTGTCGAGCATGCCGAGGCGCTTGCCGCCAAGCTCGGGACGCCGTCGCTGCTTCGCTCGGTCCGTCGGGAGCTCAGTGCGATCGCCGCCGCCTACGAAGAGATCGACAAGGAGTACGAGCAACTCTTCAACTTGGTCGACGACGATCCCGAGGCCGTCGGGGCACTTTTGACGAGCCTTCGAGCCACCGAACAACGGATCGAGCGCAACTACGACCGCGCGTCGCAAAGCGTCCAGCAGCGGATCTCGAGAACGAGCGCAGTCGCGGCTGAGCAGGAGAAGCAAGCCACGTTTCTCTTGGGTCTCTTTGGGCTCTTGGCGTTGGTCGTGGGCATTGCGGTTACGTTTCTCTCGCAGCGACTTCTTCGTCCGATCCCGCTCCTGCACGAACGCGTCGCCGCCGTGGCGCGTGGGGATCTTTCGAGTGCGGTCGACATCAAGCGCAACGACGAGCTCGGTCAGTTGGTCGCCGAGTTCGAGCGAATGGTGCAGGCGCTCGCCGCCCGCGACCAACGGCTGCGTGAAGCCGCGCTCGCCGAGCAACGACTCCAACGGATGCAGGTACAGATCGTCGAGGCCCTGCGCGCAGCGATCGTCGTGATCGACCGCGACCGTGTCGTCCGAACGACCAACCCCGCGGCCGAAGAGATTCTCGGCGTTAGTAGCCGTGAGGTGGGTTCCGGCATCGACGACACTTCGCTCTTGAGACGATTCCCGGCGCTCAGTGCGGCCATCGAGCAGGTGGCTGTCGGCAGCGCCGCACTCACGCTCGAAAGTGAACATATCGCCGGCTTTACCGAGCGTCTGGTCGATGTGCTCGTCACGCCCTTCGGGGACGAGGCGGGCCCTGACGGCGTGGGTGGTGTGCTCGTGGTTGCAGATGATGTGTCCGACGCGGTGGCCACCAAGTCGCGTCTCATTCAGACCGAGCGCCTGGCGGCGATCGGGCGCATGGCGGCGCATGTCACGCACGAAGTCCGCAATCCTCTTTCCAGTATCGGACTCAACGTCGACATGCTCAGTGAAGAGCTCTCCGATGCCGATTCGGAGAGCAGGAAGCTGATGGAGTCGATCCAGCGGGAGCTCGAACGCCTCGAGGGCATCACCGAAGAATACCTGCGACTCGCCCGCCTTCCCGAGCCCTCGCTCACGCCAGACGATCCGGCCAGCCTGCTACGCGATACCGCCGATTTCGTCCGTCGCGAGATGGATGCCGCTGGGGTGGAGCTTCGCGTGGACCTGGCGGCCCAGCTTCCCGAGGTTGCCATGGACGAGCCCCAGCTTCGGCAGGCGCTCCTGAACCTTCTCCGAAACGCGCGCGAAGCCATGCCCAACGGCGGCACTGCGAAGCTCGAGGCAACTCGATACGAGGGCGGGGTGCGGGTACAGGTGCACGATGAAGGCGTCGGAATCGGCGAAGAAGACCGCGAGCACGTGTTCGATCTGTTCTACACCACGAAGGAACGCGGCACCGGGTTGGGCCTGTCGCTCACCCAGCAGATCGTGGTGGCCCACGGCGGGAACATCGTCTGCAAGCCGCGTCATCCGCACGGAACGACATTCGAAGTGTGGTTGCCCCCGGCCGCACAAACGACTAGTGGTTCGCCCGTGCGGAGAGTTGGATGACCAGATTAGACGGGCGTGCCTATGACGTGCTGCGCCCCGTGTCGATCGAGGCGAACGTGCAGCGCAACCCCGAGGGTTCCGTCCTGTATCGTTGTGGCGATACCACCGTGTTGATTGCGGCGTCGGTGTCCGAGGGAGTTCCGGACTGGATGCGGGAGTCGGGGCGGGGATGGCTCACGGCCGAGTACGCCATGCACCCGCGTGCGAATCCCGAACGCAAGCGACGCGACGGTCGCAAGGGCCGGATCGACGGGCGAACCTCGGAGATTCAGCGCTTGGTGGGGCGGGCGCTTCGGGCCGCCATCGACTTCGACAAGCTCGGGGAGCGCACGATCACCGTCGATTGCGACGTTCTCGATGCCGACGGTGGCACTCGGACCGCATCGATTACCGGCGGGATGGTGGCGACTGCCCTCGCGCTCGACAAGCTTCGAGCGACCGGATTGGTGAAGAAGGGTGTGCTCCGTGAGCCGATTTCAGCGATCAGCGTCGGTCTACTCGAGGGGCGACCGATGTTGGACCTCTGTTACGTGGAGGATCGAGACGCCCAGGTCGATCTGAACGTCGTCGGTACTGCCCGCGGCGCTGTCGTCGAGGTGCAGGGGACGGCTGAGGGCGCGCCGATCGAGCGTGAGAAGCTCGACCAGTTGATCGACCTTGCACTCGGCTCGCTGGCGGCCCTTGTCGAGCAACAGATGAGCGCGCTTCGGTCGCTCGAGATCGACATCGATCGCTTGCTGCCGTGATGCAGATCATCATCGCGACAGGCAACGCGGGGAAGTTGGCGGAGTACGAGCGCTTGCTTGCCAACGTTCCCGACCTGGAGCTCGAGTCGATGGCCTCTCTCGAAGAGCCCATCCACGTGGTGGAAGACGGGGATACGTTCTACGCGAACGCGCGCAAGAAGGCACGCGCCGTCGCTGCGGTAGCCGGCATCCCCAGCATGGCGGATGACAGTGGGCTGGAGGTCGACGCCCTAGGGGGGCGACCTGGAGTTCACTCGGCCCGGTATGCGGGAAGCGATGCTACGGACTCGCAGAACAACGAAAAGCTGCTCCGAGAGCTGAGCGGAGTCGCCGACAGCGAACGCACCGCCCGGTTTCGATGCACAATCGTCCTCGTCGATGGTGAAGGGCATGAGCTCGTGGTCGCGGAAGGCGCATGCGAAGGCCGCATCGTCGACTCCCCACGCGGGACTCACGGATTTGGGTACGACCCGCTCTTCGTGGCCGTCGGCAACGAAAGAACGATGG
>JAPUKT010000167.1 GCA_027295555.1 Deltaproteobacteria bacterium | reverse complement strand
CGTCGTCACCGCTTGCATCGGCGGAGGCACCGTCGCCTTCGGGGAGCAGGAAACGGGAGTCGAAAAGCGCCAGGGACGGGACGAGAACACCAAACACGATGCGACCGCATCACCCGCAACCGAGGACGGGCAACGGGTGCTGCAGGCGCCAACCAACGAGTGGGACGTTCCCTCGCCTCCGAAGAACAACCCCGGTCAAAGCAAGCTCTTCGGCAAGGCCTTTCAATACGATGCATTCGTCTACGACAAAGCAGGTGACAAGGCCGGCGTCACCGGAATCGTCCGACGGGGAGGCACCCTTCGGGTCGGCGGGATCGTGAACGGCTCAGGTTGTAAGGACGGGACTTGGTACAAGGCGGAGCCATTCGGCTACGTCTGTACGAGCCTCGGCTTTCACGTCGGCGACAACCCGAGCAGCGACACCTACGGTGTCCCTCCTGCGAAGGTCGAAGCGCGCCTCCCCTATCAGTACGCCCGGGTGACGACGAAGCGCGCGCCGCGCTACTACCGGATGCCCACGGTCCAGGAAGAGAAGCAAGCACGCCGCGCCATGGAAAAGAAGGGACCGACTCCCGAGGTGGTCGCTTCGCTGATGGAGGGTGATTACTTCCTCGCTCTCGGCGAAAAGGAGACCAGGGAAGCCGACGGCACCGTATTCTACCGCACCCTACGCAACCGCTACGTGCGCGAGGACGATGTCGAGCTGCGCAACCCGGAAGTGGTGCGCGGTGAACAGTTGGGCAAAAGCGGCTGGGAGCTGCCGCTCGCGTTCGTGTACGGCGAGGATCGACCCCTTCTCGAACGCCGCCAAGGGAAACTACACAATGTTGGGGTCGCCAAAAAGCACGCTCGCTTCGTCGTGACGGAAGAGTTTCGCGACGGCGACCAGGCGTACGTCGCCGGACCCAACGGCATCGTTCTTCGTGACGAAGTACGGATCGTCCGCGCTGTGAAGCGCCCGAGCGGCATTCCCGAAAACACGAAATGGATCCATGTCGACCTCAGCGATCAGACACTAGTCGCGTACGAAGACGACAAGCCCGTGTACGCAACGGTGGTATCGAGCGGCAAGGAAGGCTACGAGCCGCCGACGGGCACGTTCCAGGTGCAGCAGAAGTACATTTCGACCACCATGAACGCGACCGACCCCATCGACGGCTTCTACGAAGTCGAAGAGGTTCCATGGACGCTCTACTACCACGGTGGGTACGCGCTTCACGGGGCGTATTGGCACACCGACTTCGGCAAGGTACGTAGCCACGGCTGCACCAACATCCCACCCGTCGACGCCCGTTGGCTCTACTATTGGAGCGATCCCGACGTGCCTCCCGCCTGGCATGCGGTGCGCTTTCGGCCCGAGACAACCTGGGTGTATTTCACCAGTTGAGCACCCCGCGGACGAACAATATCAGAGCCGCTGCACCGGCGACGATGACGATGGCGTTGCGAAGACCCGTCCCCTCGACTCGGGGAAGCAGACCCCGGCTCGCCCGGAGGCCCATCAGGACGGCGGGAATCAATGCAAGGCCGACAGCCACCTCGTTCAGGCTCACTTCGCCCGCCCCCGTGCGAACGGTGAGCGTGATGCAGACTCCGATCGCAAAGACCAGGCCGAGATTGGCGCGCACCGTGGGTCCGGTGTCGTTTCGATAGAGGAGCGCAATGGGCGGTCCGCCGATGGCCGAGACCATCGCCATGGTGCCGGAAGCGGTACCAGCCGCAAACTCGCTCCATGGGGTACGCCGGAACGTCGCGCGCCCTACCACGAGAGTCACGCCGAGCAACACCATGAAGGACATGAGAACGTCCAGGGCCGGAGTGGAGAGGAGCTTGAGCAACGCGACGCCGAGGAATGCGCCGGGAATCCGTCCCGCGAAGATCCAGACCGTGCTTCGTGGCTCGACGGCTCGCCATTCGCGAACGACGATGGCGATCGTGAGAGGTAAAACGACGATCAACTGCGGGACCGGGGCGAAAACGGGGTTCAGAAGCGAGAGCACGGGCACGCTCAGGAGGGCGAAGCCGAAGCCCACCGTGCTCTGAAGAGTCGCCGCAATGAACGTGATGGCGAAAGCCGCCGCGAATTCGGGCGTCGCGATGTGTGCTAGGGCTTCCATTCGCGGTGCTAGGGTAGTCAGGGTCTGATCATGCGGCCAACCAAGACAGCAAGCCGGGTCCTCAGGCTCACGACGAGCGTCCTCGATTCGGCTGTTCGCAATCTCGACAATGCTCGCCGGATCGGCAATTTCCTGCGCGGACGTATGGAGCTGGAGGTGCGTCCGGACGACGTGTTCATTTCGAGCTATCCACGCTCAGGAACGACCCTCACCCAGTGGATTCTCTACTTGTTGACGCATGACGAGCAGCCCGATCCGCCGCACCTGACCCAAGTATCGCCCTGGTTCGAACGCTCGCTGGCGATCGGCGAGGTGACCGCTGCCGATCTGAATGCCTTCCCCTCGCCGCGCATCTTCAAGAGCCATTTGCCGCGGCAGTGGCTCCCCGATGGCGCGCGCTACATCTACGTCGAACGTGAAGGCCCCGACGTGCTCATATCGTACTTTCACTTCTATCGGGCATACCTCGGGTTCGAAGGAACACTCGACGAGTTCTACCGGCGGTTCATGCGGGGACGCGTGCAATACGGCTCGTGGTTCGACCACGTCGCTGGGTGGCACGAGCACGCTTCGGACGCGGACGTGTTGATCCTTCGCTACGAAAACCTCCTCGGTGACCGACGCGCGTGCATCGAGCGAATCGTCGACTTCCTCGGCTGGGAGCGAAAAGAGCGCATGATCGACCGCGCGGTGACCGAGAGTGGGTTCGAAGAGATGAAACGTCGTGAACGGATCTTCGACCATGCAACGGCGCTCCTCCTCGAGCGCGGCGTGAAGCCGCAGTCGTTTCTTCGCGCCGGCGAAGCCAGGCAAGGGCAAGGCGCCCTGAACGACGTCCAGGTTCGAGCCTTCAAGGAGACAAAGTCGAAGGGAGGCCGGCTCGCGATTCGCGGGCTCGCCGCGTTCCTCCAGTAGTCGACGCGGCCGAGACATCGACCACAAACTGAAGGAAGCTCTCGGGCGTGCCGGGGTCCTCGCCGGTGAGGTGGCGATACGCCCGAGCAAGCTTGCCAAGCAAACGGCGATAGCCCTTGGCGGCGGTGACGCTCGTGTCGTTATAGAGCTTGCGAACTGCGTTTTCGCGAGCACCAAGCAGCAAGCGTTCTCGAGGCTCACGGCACAGATTCGGGCAGGCCCGCGGACGGTGCGGATTGAGCGTGCGGCCGCCGATCGTGTAGGCGAAAGTCACCTGGCGACCGAAGCGGCTTGTGTACAACCGATCGAAATAAGTCTCGTCGTAGGTACACGCAGAGAGCGCCCAACCTACCTTCACCCCGGCGCCGCGCTCGCGCATGATCTCCGTCTGCACGAGTTGCTGGGCCACGTAGCCGTTTTCAATCTCCAGAGCTGACTGCTTGCGTTCGACTTCGGATGCTGGAGCCAACGCCGAGGCGCGACGGACCTCCACCGGAAAACCAAAGCGTTCGATCAGCACTTCGAGCGGCGCTTGCGCCAGTGACGCTGCGCGGTGCACGTCGAGTCGCGGGACGCCGGCATCACATGCATTGCTGTCCGCGATCAAAATGGTGCTCTTCGCATGGCCGAGCTCTCGACGAACCATCTCTTGGGCGAACACGAGAACGAGCACGTCGATGGGAAGTCCGCAGCTGGCGGTGTCGGTGGCAACACCCACGCCAAACCATGTTGCAGTCGCGTTCGCCAGAGCATCGCGCGCAATCACCGGTTCGTACTGTCGCCGAGCGAAAAGCTCTTGACGGTTGGCTAGCGATGCGAGGCGCTCCCCCATTTTTGTCCCAACGTGGTCAGTCATCACGTGTTTCGCCGCATGGCTTGACGGCACCCTAGCGGACATGGGCCAAGGTCGCAAAACCTTTGAAGATCTCAAAAAAATTGGAGACTTAGCCCATAAAGTTGGTGGCGTCTGGCCAGGGAGGCATGCTGTTCTTATCCGGAGTGCTGCTTGAAATCCCTCGCTAGTTTGCTGAGCTTGATCGTCCTTTGCGCCCTGATGGTCACCCTTCAACCGACCCATGCCCAACGGACGCCATGGGAGCGGCGCCTGCGGACAGACGTGGTGCTTTCGGATACGCCTGCACTGCATAGAGCCGAGCAGCCGGGATCTTTGGATGCCCAGGAGCTGAGGCGTCTCGGGCTCCGGCCCCGGGGAGCTGGCCTCGTAGACCTTTCCTATTGGCCTGACGAGCCGCCCTCGCCGGCCACGGTCTCGCCCGACGAGCTCGCCGCAGCGATGGCGGATCTCTGCCCCGTAGAGACGACCCGCGAGGACCTAGCGACCTACGCCGAGGCCATCGTTCAGTATAGCCGCGAGTTCGAGGTCGATCCGTGGCTCATGGCTGCGCTCGTGTACACGCAAAGCGCGTGCGCTACACAACTGAACAGCAGTTACGGAACGGGCCTCACCTTGATCAACGTCGGAATGCACCGTCATCACGTTCGCAGGGGCGTGTATCGATTCGGCGTGTACACCCGCAGTGGGTGGCAGCGTAAGGAGCTCGACATCGGCGCTTTCCCATTCAATCGGGAATGGCTCGTGGACCCCGAGGCCAACCTCTATTTCGCTGCGGCGTTGGTGAGCGTGTTCAGCCAGCAGTGCCCGCAGATCGATCGAGCCTTCGACTCGGTTCCCCATCGGCATTCGGTTTCGCATTTCGTCTGGGGAGACAAGGTCGGGGATACCGGTCCCGAAGATCGCATTCTGACCGCGCGTCGACGACTGCTGCGCAGTCACGCCGAGACGAATCGCAATGGTCGTAGGCTTGCTGGGATTCGGTTCGTCAGCCCGCTCGATGGGTTTCCGCGCATTGCGACGAGCGGCCTCGGAGAGCTCCGAGATAACGGCCGGCGCCTGCACCATGGCATCGACTTGGCCTCCGAAGCGGGAGAGCCCGTCCGAGCGGTTGCCTCGGGCGTCGTGATCTTCGCCGGTGTGGATTGGGAGCGCCGCGCGAACATCGCGCTCGAACCCTGGGGCGCCCTACTCGTCCACGAGCGCCACATGGGACCAAGAGGCTTGTTCGTAGAGATCGACCACGGCCACGGCGTCGTCAGTCTGTACGCGCACCTCGAGAGTTACGACGTGCAGATCGGTCAGGAAGTCGCTGCGGGACAGCCGCTCGGCGTCGTGGGTCAAACTGGGGTTCGCGACTCAGGCCCTCACCTTCACTTTGGCCTCTTCAAAGACGGCGAAGTCTTGGACCCGCTCGGCCACCTAGCAGCGTACGTGTTCCCGCCAGAGCTCACGCGACGCGGGCAGGCCAGCCTCACGAAGCCAAAGAAGGCGCGGCGAGGCAAACACCGACGCAACCACTGGCGCCAACGCTGGCGCTGACGCTGGCGCTGACGCTGACGCTGGCGCTG
>JAPUKT010000166.1 GCA_027295555.1 Deltaproteobacteria bacterium | reverse complement strand
GTGAACTCCTCTTCGATCGCCGTATCCAACTTCGCGCTAGCTTCGACGTAGAAGCCCTGATCCCTGCTGCGGATCACGATCCCCTTGTCCGACCGGATCGCGAGGTGCACGCGGTAGGGGTTCTTCGGACGCGGAGGCTCGTAGTCTTCCCCGATGAAAAACACCTCGGGGTGTTGTGCCAGGTCCTGCGGGGTCGCCGAGCTTTCTGGGATGTCGAGATCGAGCTTGCGCAGCCGGACCTCTCCATCGAGACCGTCGTCTTCGAAAGTCGCGCGCATTCGCACGTTTCCGTCGAGGCGAGCTATGATCGAGCCCTCCTGCCGAAGGGGAAACGAATCCGTTTGCACTTCGATATCGAGCTTGTGCGGACTCAACCCCTTCAGCGCCAATCGACCATCGACTTGCGCCGAGCCCTTGGCGTCGGTGGCCTTCAAGCCGGTGATCGCGATGCCGTCCTCGTCGAAAATCGCTCTGCCGGTTACGTTCTCGAGCGTTTGGCCCACGTTTCGTAGGTCGACGCGGCCGTCCGAGAGGTCCACACTTCCCACGAAGTTCGGGTTCTGCACCGTGCCCTGCGCGCTCACGCTGCCCTGCAGGATCCCCTGAACGTTGACGACGCCGGCCATCCACGCCAGCACCGCCTGCAAAGGCATCCGATCGAAGTTGGCCTGGCCCTGGAGCTCGCCGCGTTCCGCGAGGACAGGCACGACGTGCTCTCGATTCCAGACGAGCGGAACTTCGGCGGTGACCGTGGTGGAGCCGCCATTCCACCAGTCCATCGTCGCATCGAGCCTACCGACTCCGTCTTGGTATTCGGCGTTGATCTCGCTCTCGCTCGGCGGCGTTTCGACGATGGTGTTCACGAGTGCGCCACGACGACCGGGCTCGAGACGTCGTGCACGAAGTTGGTCGGTGTTCATGGAGAACGATAGGGTGGGATCGTCGCCGAACAAATCTGCGACCCGCAACCGAGCCTTGACCGGCCCGGCGGCATACCGGCACACGTAGGGGATGTTCTCCGTGGGAACGTTGTAGAAGTTTGCGCTGAGGCGTGTGACCGGTAGGTCAGGCACCTTGGCCGCCTTCAGCCAGTCGTCGAGGGGTGTCTCCGAGGTGGCGTCGAGCCGAAGGACCCGGGAGGAGCCAACCACGCCGTCCATCGTGATCTCCGTCACGTCGTTTTCGAAGTGGGCCCGCAGGGTCCCGCGAGGGTTTGCTTCGCTGCCACAAAGGCCTTCGGACGAATCCGAGCGCCAGTCGAAGCTCGCGTAAAAGTCACCGCGTGTTTGAAATGCGCCGCCAGCGAGCGTCAGGCTCGCTCCGAGCTGCAGACGGTCTGGGTCTGGCATGAAGCGTCGGCCGAGGATGTCGGGAAGGTCGCTCAGACGCCGTGGGGGAATTCGCATCGACAAGCGCCAAGGCGAAGTCTCCAGGGTTTCGATGGTTTCGCTCGGATGTTGCACGAGGTTGACCAGGTCAACGAGAAGGCTTGCCTCGCTGTCGAACAACGACCCCTCCTCATCCGCGAAACCCAGCTGCGCGAGCAGAGCGCCGTACTCGTAGCGGAACTTCGACCAAAACTCGACAGGTCCCCAGTTCTTCATCTTCAACGCCGGAACGTCGATCCGTCCTTCGAACGAGGGAGCGTCGATCGATCCGGAGAGCCTGATGCTCGCGTCGGCGTATCCGGTGATATCGGGCATGTCGTCTTCGAGGACGAGCTCGAGCAAGGTGAGGTCCATCGCGCCGGTGCTCAATGTCGTCTCGTAGACGCCCTCGCGGAGCGCCTTGCGGATGCTGTCGGATGCAGGGTCGACGAGCCCGGTCGTGCTGAGCGTAAAGTTGCCGCGACCACCGAGGTCCACCTGCGCGTCGGCGTCGAGCTGACTTCGGTCGTAGCGAATCAGATAGGCTGCATTGACGGGAGAGATGTCCCATAGGTTTGCATCGGTGAGGGTGCCTTCAGCGACGATGGTCGGTTGGCGATCGAGGTCCCCACGAAACTCGAAGTGAAGGTCGACACGGCCCGTGAAATCGGGCGCCTCCTCCGGGTAGAGGATCTTCAACACCGCGAGATCGAAATTCTGGAGGTCGGCCTCGATGTCGTCGGGGCCGTTGAAGCGCCATTCTCCCTTCGCCTCCAGGCGTTGGTCGCCCTTGCCAATGAGGATTCGGTCGAAGGTGATGCCGTTGACCGGATCGAGGACCAGGTTGTTTACCGATCCTCGCCACGAGAGGTCGCCGACCGTCAACTCGATCGTGTCCACGTCGAGCCGATAGACGCCATCGCTCGCTTCGACCCGCGCTTGGAACTTCGCGCGGCGCTCCCCGGGGGCGGCGAATGAGCCGTCGGCCGTGTACTGGTCCGGCCCGCCGCTGATGATCGCCTCGCCCTGGCCAATCGGGTAGCCCGTCACGCGAATCTCCGATCCCTCGAGCTTCACGTCGATCTTGGGCCTCGTGGGATCGCCCCACACGCGGCCCTCGAGTCGAAGCGACTGGGCGTCGAGCGCGCCGTAGTCGAAGTCGTTGAAGCTGACCCAACCTCGCGTGTCGAGGTCACCGGCCATACTGGTCAGGATTTCGAGGTCGAACTTGGCACCGCCCTTGATTCCTGGCGCCCATTCGGCGAAGTTCGGCTCCGCGCTGACGTCGGGAATCGAGCCGCGCACGTGGATCTCGGACACGCCGGTATATTCGAAGTGTCCGCTCAACGAGAGCTGACCCCCTGCGTACTGCGTTTCGAGCGATTCGACGTCTACGCCGTCGGGACGTGCCCGAGCCTTGGCGATGAAGGGCGGGATCTGGATGTCCTCGTAACGAAATCCCTCGGTTTCGATCTCGACCCCGATGATGTCTCTGTGTTTGGGGTCGGCCGAGAGCTTGATGACTCCGTTCGCGTCGACGTCGGGGGCGCCGTTGATCAGGTCGGCGAGTCGCGCGCTGTCCGATGCGATTTCGATGGTCGTCACGCCCTCGTCGGGCAGGTTCCCTTTGATGCGCGCCCGTCCGCCGGCAGTCATGAGGTCGGCCTGTAGCCTGTAGTCGTCCTCCGAACCCCAAAGACGCACCCAGCCGTTCCCGTTTCCTTTGAGAGATTCGGCCCACTCGAATCCGACGTCTCGAAGCGTTTGCGCGCTGACCGGCTCCACGCGGACGTAGAGGTCCAGGTCGAAAGGGTCGTCGTAAGTGCCGCCGGAGGGTGGGCGATACACGACTTCGGCCGACATGTGCTCCGTGCCCCGACTGGTTTCGGCGAGGACTTGGGTGCCCCGAGAGTCGGTGTACACGGTCCCAACGACGTCGTTGATCTGCCCCTCGAAGGGGAACGGGCTCACGATCCGTCCGTCCCCGGACCAAATCTCGATTTCGGTGATCTCGTAGAACTCCATTCGGCCGCGCGCGTGCATATCGAGGATGCGGAGGTTCTGAAGGCCGAGGATCTCACCGAATACCTCGATGTTCTTGAGGTCCATGTCGTCCACGATGGTGTGGAACGGCTCCCCCTCCGAGGGGGTTGGGTCGGCCGGATCGAAGGCGTCGAGGAATGTTGGAGAGCCTTCACCGTTGTCGATGAGGCGTACCCATCCGTTCGTGAGGTCTGCGTAGTAGAAGCGCAACTTTCCGCGCAGGGCGGCGATCGGATCGATGCCGAGCTCGATCGTCTCGCCATAGATGATGGGTGTGCCGTCCAGATCGAACACGAAGGTGTCCTTCACGATCGTTTTCCAAAGACGGAGCTGTGTGATGTAGCCCGCTTGCAGACGACCCTGCATCTGACCCGTAACGAACTCGTTCAGCATGTCGCGGCCCAAGCGGTGGCCGAGATTGGTGTCTAGGTGAAACAGGACGCTTGCGATCAATGAGAACAGCGCCAGCGCCGGCCATCCAAGCAACCAACTCACCAATCGGGAAATCCAGCGCATCAGAACGCCTCACCGATCGTGAACTGAACGGCTCCCGGGACCCCGCCGCGAATGAAGCGGAAGATGTTGAACGCGTTCGGCGGGGGCGGCTCACCGA
>JAPUKT010000165.1 GCA_027295555.1 Deltaproteobacteria bacterium | reverse complement strand
TGGGGTGGGAGACCGCCATTACTACAAGCTAGTTGTCAAGATCAAGTGCCCGAGCGGGCCCGCAACCGCCGGTAAGGGAGACTGAGATGGCTTTTGGAGACGCCTTCGACAACATTCGCGGTTGGTTCGATACATTGAACGAACGCGAGCGACGCCTACTTGCCCTGATGGGCTCGGTGTTTGCCGTCGTGCTCATCGTCGTGCCGATGTACATGATGTTGGCGACCATCTCGGACATCGAGACTGAGAATGCCGATATCAACGAAGTTCTGCAGGACATCTATCGGTCGGAGGGACGCCTCGAGCGACAAAAAGGCGCCCGACTAGCCGTCGACCGCCTCTACAACCGCAAGGCTCCGTCACTCGGAGGTTTCCTGGAGGAAAGCGCCCAGCAATACGGCGTCAGCGGGCTGTCTATCACCGACCAACCCAAGCTCGACATGGGCGGCTACACCCGTCGTTCAGTTCGGGTATCCCTGCCGACGGTGGAGCTTCGGCCGTTGATCGACATGCTGGCCGACATCGAAAACAGCTCCTACCCAGTGGCCATCGAGAGGATTCAACTAGACGGCGGACGGCGGCGCAAGAGCTACAACGCCAAGCTCACGGTCAGCGCCTACGATCGTGAGAGTGGCCCCCTGACGGGGCAGGAGTAGTCCGTGGTCGCGATTCCCTGGAAGAAGTTGCCCGACGTTTCCTGGCAGAACGCTCTGAAGTGGACGGGATATCCCGCGTTCTTCATGTTCTGTTTCGTCCTGTTTGCCTACTGGACCTTTCCTTACGAGCGACTGCGGGATCGGCTCATCGAAGAGGCGGGCGAGCGCGGCTACGAGCTCGAGATCATCGACCTGAGCCCGTCAAGACTGAGCGGTGTGACACTTGAGGGGGTGCGACTGGTGCTGCCGGGTAAGACGGGCCAACCACCCGTCGACGTCCTGTTTGACGAGCTTACCGTTCGGGCTTCGCTCTTCTCGGCATTGTCGGATACCAAGTGGTTCAGTTTCGACGCAGAGCTTGCGGGCGGCGACGTTCAGGGAGACGTCGCGATTGGGGAGGACAACTTCGCGATCGAGGTGGAGTTCTCGGGTATCGATCTCAAACAGATGCCGGTCCTCCGAAGATTCACAAAGATCCCGGTCGCCGGGAAGCTCAATGGCGAGATCGCGTTGACGATGCCCAGCGAAGTCGGCGAGTCGAACGGAAGCGTCGACATCACGATCGAGGGAATGAGCATCGGCGACGGCGAGACCAAGGTCGAAATTCCCGGCTGGGGTGGGCTCACGCTCGACGAAGCCGATGCCGGGAATCTGGAGATCCAAGCCACGATCGAAGAGGGGATAGCCAACATCGAGCGCCTCGAAACAGACGGCAAAGACCTGAAGCTCGATGTGCTCGGCAACGTCAAGCTCGCTCGGCCGATGAAGCGATCGCAGCTGAACTTGATGATCAAGGCAAAGATCGAGGACGGCTACAAAGAACGCTACCCCAAGATGGCCACCATGTTCGAGCTAGCGTCCACCGGGAGCGACTACGAGGCTGCCTTGACTCCCGACGGAGCCCTCCAATACAAGGTCACCGGGTCGCCCGCGGGCCGCATACGGCCTCAGGCGGTAGGGAAAGAACCCTTCAAAGCACCGACCAAATCGGCCAAGTGATATCGGTGACTGGACGCCCCGGGGGCTCTTGCTCTAGAGATCGTCCTCACGACTCAAGCTCATGATCGAAGACGAAGACCTGTCAGACGAAATCGACGAACCGCAGGATGTCGAAGTGGTCGACGCACTGCCCGAGCCCTCCGCGGAGAGCGCTGATGCGTTGGTCACGTCATCTTCAGCCTTGTCCAGACGTGACCCGCTCGCGGTCTACATGCGCGATGTCCAGCGCTATCGGCTTCTTTCCAAGGAAGAGGAGCACGACCTCGCCGTGCGATACTTCGAAAAAGGAGACGTCGAGGCTGCGAAACGGCTCGTCACCTCGAACCTCCGGCTGGTCGTCAAGATCGCCTACGATTATCGTCAGGCCTACAAGAACATCCTGGATATCGTACAAGAGGGGAACATCGGCTTGATGCAGGCCGTGAAGAAGTACGACCCGTACAAAGGCGTGAAGCTATCGAGCTACGCGGCTTGGTGGATCCGCGCGTACATCCTTCGCTATATCCTCAACAACCATCGACTCGTGAAGGTCGGCACGACACAAGCGCAGCGCAAGCTCTTCTTCAACCTTCAGAAAGAAAAGGCACGGCTCTCGGCAATGGGAATCGAGCCAACCGCCGAGATGATCGCCAAGCGGCTGAACGTTCCCGAGCGGGACGTCGTGTCGATGGACATGCGCCTTGCCGCCGGTGATGCTTCGCTCGACGCGCCCGTAGGTACGTCAGAGGGACGCTCGGTCGCAAGGGTCGAGTTGCTCCCTTCGGGGGGTCAGCGGGTCGACGAAGCTCTCGCGGACGCGGAGCTCGGCGACCAGTTCACCACCAAGATCCGGGAGTTTGGAAAGACCCTCGAAGGGAAGGAAGCGACGATCTTTCAGGAGCGATTGATCGCCGAAGACCCCAAGACGTTACAGACCCTGGGGGACGGCTTCGGGGTCAGCCGGGAGCGGGTCCGCCAGATCGAAAAGCGCCTGTTGAAGAAGCTCAAAGAGTATTTGCGGGAAGAGCTCGGGGAGACGGTGCTCGACGTGTACGAGTCCCCGTAGCCAGCGGGTTCGCAGCTCGAACGAGATGTGGTAACGCGCCATCATGACCGGATGCCTATCGGTTGTGGCGACGCCCATCGGATGCCTCGAGGACATCACTCTTCGGGCTCTGCGCTTGCTCCGGGAGGCGGACGCGATTCTCGCCGAGGATACGCGCCACACTCGGACGTTGTGTTCGAAGCATGGGATCCGCACACCGCTCCGCTCGTTCCACGAACACACCGACGAGGCGAAAGTCGACTTACTAGTGGAAGAGCTCGTGGGGGGTGCCCACTTCGCACTGGTGAGCGACGCGGGCACGCCGGTCGTGAGTGACCCGGGCGTATATCTCGTGTCGCGCGCGGCCGAGGCTGGCGTCGTCGTCGAGGCGATCCCTGGTCCGAGCGCGGTGCTGGCGGCCTTGTGCGTGGCGGGCCTTCCCGTGCGCCGGTTCACGTTCGAGGGTTTTTTGCCCAAGAGTGGTCGAGAACGCGAGGAGGCCCTCTCCCGGATCTTGCAATCGGGAATCACGACCGTGATCTTCGAGTCACCCTATCGAATCCACACGACACTGGAAGACCTCGAGCGGATCTTGAAAGACGGCCGCCGATTGGCGCTTTGCAGAGAGCTCACGAAGATGCACGAGCAAACCATCCGAGGAACGGTCGAAGAAGTCCGCGCGGAGCTCTCGAACCCCGCAAGGGGAGAGATCACCTTGGTGATCGAGGGGGCGTCCCAGGAGCCAGTCGAAAAGGACGTCGACGTTCG
>JAPUKT010000164.1 GCA_027295555.1 Deltaproteobacteria bacterium | reverse complement strand
ACAACCTTCGCAAATCCCAACCGCTACTCGGGCCTTCGGCCGAAGGCGCGGATGTGCTTCACCAGCTCCTTGATCTGGGTCCCGCTCAGTAGATCGGCGAAAGACGGCATGGCGGGTGGTTTTCCGTTGGCGATGATTCTTGCGATCGCCTCATCGTCCAACGTTGCCTGCCAATCGACGCTGGTGAGGTCCAAGGACGCCTCTGCACCGCCCTGCCCCGTCGGCCCGTGGCATCGCGCGCACCGACCTTGCCAGAGGAGCTCGCCGACCGTCAGGTCGGGCCGTTCCTGCTGAGGTACGCGTGTCGGGTCGACCAAATTGTCGGGTGGGTGGACGTGATCGGCCGCGGTCCAAACCTGAAGCGGTTCCTGCTCGTTGGAGCATGCGACCCCGAAGAACACGACCACAGAGCATACGAGCGGCAATAGGCACGCGAGGATGAGCCTTCTCAACACCCGCTCCCCGTAGCCTATCCGCCGATCAAGCTCATCCCGACGTGCTCGTGTTCGTGCTCGTCGGCGTCGAGGAAGTAGTGCCCACGGTCTTTGCCAGAAAGCGACCATACCATCGCCCAGGCGAGATCCAGATCGCTGCCCCCAGCACGCATGATGTTCCTCAAGTTGATGGCTCGTCGCGAGGCGAGGCAGGCGCGAATGTCGCCACGCGCCGTGATGCGCACCCGATTGCAGGTGTCACAAAAGTCGTTGCTCATCGGCGTGATGAACCCGACCCGCCGACCTGAGCCGTCGCTCGCCGAGAGATAGCGAGCCGGCCCGTGTCCCTCAACCCCCGTGGCGGTGGTCCTATGAAGCTGGTCCCCGAGCACGGTGATGACGTCATCGGTGTCCATCCGCATGCTCTGCGGCAGCTTGGCGCCTTCACCGAGGGGCATCAGCTCGATGAAACGGGGCGTCACCCCAAGGGACCACGCAAACTCCACGATTCGCGCGAGGTCGTCATCGTTGCGACCACGGAGGGGCACGGTGTTGAGCTTGACATCCAGGCCCACGTCGAGGGCCGCGTGGATGCCAGCGAGGACGCAGCCCAAATCGCCGCCGCGTGTGATCTCCGCGAAGCGGTCTGCATCGAGGGTATCGATCGAAATGTTCACGCCAAACAGCCCGGCGTCGCGAAGTGGCCGCGCAAGCTCCGACAGCCGGGTCGCGTTGGTGGTCATGACCAATTGCTCGACTTCGGTGCGCCGATGAATGAGATCCACCAGTCGCACGATGTCCTTGCGCACGAGAGGCTCACCGCCGGTGAGACGCACGCGCCTGATGCCGGCAGCAGCAAACACCGAGACCAGTCGGGCCGCCTCCTCGAACGTCAAAAGCTCGCGCCGGAGCGTATGATCCTCCTCGCCGCTTGGGGGCATGCAGTACACGCATGCAAGATCGCAGCGGTCGGTAACACTCAGTCGAAGGTACGTGTAGGAGCGGCCACGCGAGTCGCGCAGAAGGGGAATCGTTTCGAAATCACCGGGGCGGGGCGGCCATTCATCGTAGACCGCGGACCGGCTTTCCACGAGTGGCAGTCGCCGCATCGGCTAGAGTCTAGAGATCGTTTCGAACGGGTCAACGGGACCGTGCGCCTTGACATCGTCGGGGGTGGATCCCACGCTCCCGCCTCCACTGAATCCCCATTCATTTCAGGAGCTCAGCGCATGGAGTCAAACGGAAAGCGCGTAGCGATCGTGGCGGGCTTGCGAACGCCTTTTGCAAAGCAATGGACGGCCTATCGGGAGGTCAGCGCACTCGACCTAGCCAACATCGTCGTCGCGGAAACACTGCAACGGATCGACCTCGATCCCCATGAGATTCAGCAGGTCGTCTACGGCCAGGTCGTTCCTTCGGTCGAGGCGCCCAACATCGCAAGAGAGATCGTCCTTGCAACCGGAATGCCCAAAGACATCGAAGCGTACAGCGTTTCGCGCGCCTGTGCGACGAGCTACCAGTCTACCGTGAACGTCGCCGAAGCGATCATGACTGGCGCCATCGACACCGGTGTCGCAGGCGGCGCGGACAGCGCGAGCAACGTCCCGATCACCGTATCGAAACGCCTGGCCGACGCTCTCGTCGCAGCGACGAAAGCCCGGAGCATCGGCGAGCGCCTGCAGGCGTTTGCGGGACTTCGTCCGCGCGACCTCGCACCGGTGCCGCCTGCCATCAAGGAGTTCTCTACGGGGCTCACCATGGGCGAAAGCGCCGAGAAGATGGCGAAGGAGAACCACATCACGCGCGAAGCGCAGGATGAGTTCGCACACCGCAGTCACTCCCTTGCCGCCAAGGCGTGGGCAGAGGGCAAGTTCGATGACGAGGTGATGGAGGTCTTCGTACCGAATCGTTACAAAGCAGAGATTCGCGAGGACAACCTCATCCGTAAGGACTCGGCGATCGAGAAGTACGCTAAGCTCAAGCCTGCGTTCGACCGCAAGCATGGAACCGTCACGGCAGGCAACAGCTCGCCGCTTACCGACGGCGCGAGCGCACTGGTGCTCATGCGCGAAGACAAGGCCAAGGCCCATGGGTTCGACGTGCTCGGCTTCATTCGAAGTTACGCATTTGCGGCGCTCGACCCGGCAGGCCAGCTCTTGATGGGCCCGTCGTACGCGACCCCGATCGCTCTCGATCGTGCCGGGGTAAAGGCGTCCGACCTCGACCTCATCGACATGCATGAGGCTTTCGCGGCCCAGATCCTCTCGAACACCCAGGCCTTCGAGTCCAAGGAATGGGCTGAGAAGCACCTGGGGCGTTCCGAGAAAATCGGCGACATCGACTGGGACAAGTTCAACGTCACGGGCGGCTCGCTCTCCATCGGTCACCCCTTCGCGGCGACTGGCGCCCGTCAGATCACACAGACCCTTCGCGAGCTGAAGCGACGTGGTGGGAACCTGGCCCTTTGCACCGCGTGCGCAGCCGGTGGCTTGGGCGCAGCCATGGTGTTGGAGGCAGAGTAATGGCGCACGAAGGATTGACGATTGAAAAGCGGGATGACGGGGTCGCCGTCGTTCGTATGGATATCCCCGGCGAGCCGATGAACACGCTGAAGAGCGACTTCGTAGAGACGTTTGACGAGGTATTCAACGCGCTCGAGAACGACGCGGACGTAAAGGCCGTCGTCTTCACCTCCGGCAAGAAGGACAGCTTCATCGCCGGCGCGGACATCACGATGCTTCAGGAGATCGAGACCGCTCAAGACGGAGAACGCGTCTCGAAAGCGGGCCACGGCGCGATGCAACGGATCGAGAACTTCTCGAAACCGGTCGTCGCCGCGATTCATGGCGTCGCTCTCGGCGGCGGCCTCGAGGTGGCGCTGGCGTGTCATGCACGGGTCGCGACCGACAGCCCGAAGACCAAGCTCGGACTGCCCGAATCGCAACTCGGACTGCTCCCCGGGGCGGGCGGCACGCAGCGACTGCCACGCCTGATCGGCGTCCAGCCCGCGCTCGACATGATGCTCACCGGCAAGCAGGTCCCGGCGAAAAAGGCGCTCAAGCTCGGCTTGGTCGATGAGGTCGTGCCTCCGTCGATCCTGATCGAGACGGCGGCCGAGCGTGCCCTCGCGTGCATCGGGCAGAAGCCCAAGCGCGACCGTTTCATCGACCAGCTGAGGGACAAAAACGCCATCATGGAGCTCGCCCTCACGAAGAACCCGGTCGGCCGCAAGATCCTCTTCGACCAGGCGCGCAAGCAGCTACACAAACAAACGCGGGGGAACTACCCGGCGCAGGATCTCATCATCGATATCGTGAAAGCGGGTCTCGAAGGCGGATTCGAGGCGGGGCTCGAGGCGGAAGCGCGTGGGTTCGGCCGGCTACTCACGACACCTGAAAACGCAAACCTGATGAGCATCTTCTTCGCCACGACGGCGCTGAAGAAGGACCCCGGCGTTGATGACCCGAGCGTGAAGCCACGCCCGATCAAGAAGGTCGGCATGCTCGGCGCCGGATTGATGGGCGCAGGCATTGCATACGTGACGACCGCGTCAGCGAAGATCCCGGTCCGCCTCAAGGATCGAGACAGCGATGGCGTGCTCGCAGGGCTTCGCTACATCCGTAACATCATCGACGGCCGGGTGAAGCGAAAGAGGCTCATCGCGCGGCAAGCCGACCAGCTGATGCTTCAAACCACGGGCACGACCGGGCACCAGGGCTTCCAGGACGCCGACGTGGTCATCGAAGCGGTCTTCGAGGACCTTGCACTCAAGCAGCAGATGGTCCGAGACATCGAGGAGATCGGCAAAGACGACGTAATTTTCGCGTCCAACACATCCTCACTGCCGATCACGAAGATCGCCGAGGCCAGCAAGCACCCAGAAACCGTGATCGGGATGCACTACTTCTCGCCGGTCCACAAGATGCCGCTGCTCGAGATCATCACGACCGAGCAGACGGCGCCCTGGGTCGTCGCCACGTGCGTCGCGCTGGGCAAG
>JAPUKT010000163.1 GCA_027295555.1 Deltaproteobacteria bacterium | reverse complement strand
CGGGTCGATCTGTCGCCAAAAAACCTCCAGCAGATCCTCGTACGAGATCTTGCTCGGGTCGTACTTCACCTGAACCGCTTCGACGTGCCCCGTCCGACCGGAGCTGACCTCCTCATACGAGGGACCGGTCTCCTTGCCGCCGGTGTACCCGGACGTGACGCTCACGACCCCATCGAGCTTTTCGAAGGGCGGCTCCATGCACCAAAAACAGCCTCCGGCGAATGTCGCCTTCGCCACTTTGTCGCTGTCGGTCGTCGACTTGGCGGCTTGGTTGTCCTGTTTCTTTGGTCGCGAATCGGCACGCGTGGACGCCACGCCGATCGCGACCAGGATGGCCACCACCAGAATCGGAACCCCCAGCACTATCGTCCGCAAGCTACTCATCTCTTACCCCTTCGTCTAAGGCTCTCCCCCACTAACGCCAACGGCGCCAAGAAGTTTCCGAAAAAGGGTCTGGATCGACCTCTAGGTGGCGATCTTCTTGAGAAGGGGCCTTCGCCACTCGTCGCCTAGCGTTGCGATCTCGAGGGCGAGCTTCATCCGATCGAGGTTGGTCCCGCCGCCATAGCTGAGCTCCCAGACCTCGTGGACGGTGATGCCGGTTGCGCCTCGCTCGATACGTTTCACCTCGTCGTCCACCCCGAGCTCTCCCGATTCCACGATCCGGAAGTAGAACCCCGGGCGCCCACCGCGAAGAAACGTCTTCACGAACCCCGCGTCACCCATCCGAATGCCGAGCTTGAAACATGGCGCGCGCGGCTGACTGATCTGAAGAACGGCCGTTCCGATTGAAAACACATCGCCGACACCGAGCTCCCGTTCGAGAAGCCCTCGCGTCGTCAGGTTCTCTCCGAACTGTCCGAGCTCGAGGTCGGTCCTGCCGAGCTCGTCAGACCAGACGGGGTAGTGCTCGATTGGATAGCTATAGACCGCCTTGTTTTCGCCGCCATGGACCGAGAGGTCCGCCTGTCGGTCACCTTCTAGGTTGTGTGGCTCGACGCGGAGGCGCCGATCGGTCGGAGTCTTGAAAATTGCAGTGATGACTGGGCCACGCGGGGTGTCGATCTCGCGAGGGACGCCCACATTCACCGAAACTACCTCTGCCATCGTCACACTCCCTTCCGTTTCCAACACGGGGCCCTAAGATTGGTCCCCGTAGAAAGGATCCGCCATGTCTCACGATGTTGCCGCGCTCGACAAGGAGCTGAACGCAATGATCGCCTCCGGTCAGGCGATGGAGGCGTTCGAGAAGTTCTACTCAGATGACTGCATCATGCAGGAAAACAGCGAGACAGCCCGCGAGGGGAAGTCCGCCTGTCGACAATACGAGATCGATTTCTTTGGCAATGTCAAAGAGTTCCACGAGGGTACGTTGCTCGGCAGTGCCGCCGAGGGAGACCGCTCATTTTCCGAGTGGGTCTTCGACGTGACATTCAAAGATGGGAGCCGCATGCGAAACCACGAAGTCTCCGCTCGCCGCTGGGCCGACGGCAAGGTGGTCTTCGAGCAGTTTTTCTACCAACCCAACATCACTCCCGCCGATTAGGGGACAGTCCCCTTTTTACCTCGAGATTCGTTCGCGGACGAAACACCCCTCGATGTGATCGTTGACGAGTCCCATCGCTTGCATGAAAGCGTACACGGTCGTCGGGCCGACATAGGTCCAGCCGCGTCGTTTGAGCTCCTTGCTCAGCGCGGTCGATGTCGGGGTCTTGGCGAGCTTCATGAGGGCGCCGTGTGTGAGCTTTCGGGGACGCTCGGACTTCGGCGGCACGTACTCCCAGAAGAAGGCCGAGAGTGAGCCGTATTCGTCCTCGAGCTCGATGGCGCGCTTTGCGTTGTTGATCGTGGATTCGATCTTGCCGCGGTGGCGTACGATCCCGGCATCCTTCAGCAGGCGGTCGACGCTTCGCTGATTGAAGCGAGCCACCTTGTGGTAGTCGAAACCCGCAAACGCCTCCCGAAAGTTGTCGCGCTTGCGCAAGATCGTGAGCCAGCTGAGCCCTGACTGAAACCCCTCGAGGCAATTTTTTTCGAAAAGCCGGTGGTCGTCGTGAACCGGCCACCCCCATTCCAGGTCGTGGTATTTCCCATAGTCCGGCGCATTCCCGCACCACCAGCATCGCGCGGCACCGTCCTCACCGCGAACGAGACCTTTCGGTAGCTTAGGCGCCATACCGCGCACGCTAACGCCATGCCCTCAGCGAGATTCGAGAATCGCCGGGAACTTGGTCAGGCCGCGCGTGAAGGACGACGAGATGTACTCGACCTCCTTGCCCTCGGGAATCCGAATGCTCTTCACCCGCCTGGTCATCTCCTCGAGCGACAGTCGGACCTCCAAGCGAGCGAGTGATGCGCCCAGGCAGAAGTGGGGGCCGAGGCCGAACGAGAGGTGCTTACTGTCCTTCGAGAAATCCCGGAAGATGTTGAAGGTGTGCGGGTCCGAGAAATGGCGCGGGTCGCGGTTCGCGGCCGGGTACGTGAGGCCCACCTGCTGGCCCGCCTTGATGACCTTGCCGTGGAGCTCGTAGTCGCGCGTGGCAGTGCGGTACATGTTGATGAAAGGGCACACCCAGCGGATGATCTCCTCGACGGCGTTCGGGATCAGATCCGGGTTCTCGTAGAGCGCGTCATACTGTTTCGGGTCGTTCGAGAGTTGCTCGAGCCCGCCGGCGATCGCGTTACGCGTCGTTTCGGCGCCACCCGTGTTGAGCAGGATGTGCTCGAACAGAAGCTCCGATTCGTCGAGTTTTTCACCGTTGATCTCGGCGTTCATCCAGATGGTGAGGATGTCGCTCCCGGTGCAACCGGCCTCCAACCGAGCGGCATGCATCTCTTCGTGGTGCATGACGAACGCGCTGAACGCGTCGTTGACCTCATCGGTCACGTAGTCCGGTCCTTGGCCGCCCTGGATCGCCGTGTTCATCCACGATTGTACTGCCGAGCGCTTTTCCTGCGGGATGTCCAACATGTCGGCGATCAGCCGCATCGGTAGCGCCGTTGCGAGGTCTGCGACGATGTCCACCTCGCCCGACGTCGCCAGCATATTATCGACGAGCTCGGTCACGATCTCTCTCGCGCGATCCTCCATCTTACGCATCTGACGCGGGGTGAAGCCGGAGGACACGAGCGCGCGCTGCTTGTTGTGCTGCTCGCCGTCCTGGTAGATCATCCCGGGGTCGGCGGGGATGTTCGGGCGGCAACCTTCACCATTGATGAAAGTCTCGGTGTCTCGCTCGATCCGCACGATGTCGTCGTATCGAAAGACCTCCCAGACCTCGTTCTTCTCGTCGAAGTAGAGCGGCTCGTGCTCGAGGAAGTAGTCGTACATCTCGTACGGATTGTCGTGCGTCGAAGGCGCACAAAAATCGAGGTTCTGAAATTTCGCTGGGCACTTACTTCCCACGGGATCCTCCACAAGACCGGCTAGTTACGTAAGTTTACACCTTGTAAACTATCTACATTGTAGAACATGTTACATGACGGTCAAGGGCAATCTTCGCCAGTCACCGAAAGAAGACATTTACGTCATCGAGACTAGTCTCCGAGCCACGCGATGAACATCGCGACCCCGACCAGCAGGGTCAACAAGCCGATGAGCGTGATCCAAAGTCGCTTCTCGATCGCATCCTTCGGCTCGCGAGGCATTGAGACTCAGTCGGTGCGGTCGTCGGTGCTCAGGAACACCTCGTGGATCTCGAGCATGTTCGGGCCGCGGAACATGTCCTTCGGTGGGCGATTCTTGTGTGCCTCGGCGAATGCGGGGCCCATCGTCCACGCCTTGAAATCATCGAACGTCTCCCACCACGTCTTCACCTCGTAATAGCCCTCTTTGTCGGGGTCGGGCGACCACGTGCCGGTTTGGTGGTCGAGCTTCATCGGCCGAGGGCGATGCACCTCGTTGCGAATGAAGCCCGGAGCCTGGTCGACGAGGTGAACGCGTTTTCGAAATCGATCTTCGAAATCGATTTCGTAGCCTGCTGCGACGGGGATGCGATTGGTGACGACGATCATGGGACAAGCATAGTGCAGGGGCACGCCAGTGTCAGGGTCAGGCCGCTGTGCTAGGAAGGGGCCGTGACCGACTGGAAGCTCGCGAGGCACCCGACCTTTGCCGGGGTTCAAGGCCCCGTCCTGATCGTCGTAATGGATGGCGTTGGCTGTGGTGCGTCGAACGAAGGCGATGCTGTTTGGCTGGCGCGGACCCCAACGCTCGACCATTTGGCCAAGATCTCGCTTACGACGCGGCTCAAGGCGCATGGCATCGCCGTTGGGCTTCCGAGTGACGACGACATGGGCAATAGCGAAGTCGGCCACAACGCCTTTGGCGCTGGCCGGGTGTTCGATCAGGGGGCCAAGCGTGTCCAGATGGCGATCGACAGCGGCGAGATCTTCGAAGGCGAAGAGTGGAAGAAACTCGTGCGACGGGTGACCGAGACCGGCGAGCCGATGCACTTCATCGGGCTTCTCTCGGACGGCAACGTGCACAGCCACATCGAGCATCTCTTCGCGATGCTTCGCCGTTGCAACGAAGAGGATGTGCAGCGCGCGTGTGTGCACATTCTCCTCGACGGACGGGACGTCCCTGAGACCAGCGCGCTCGAGTACGTCGATGCCCTCGAGAAGTTGTTGCTTGATCTGAACGAGCAGGGCCGCCGCGACTATCGGATCGCATCGGGCGGCGGCCGGATGTTCATCACGATGGACCGGTACAACGCCGAGTGGCCGATGGTCGAGCGTGGATGGAAGCACCACGTGCTTGGAGAGGGTAGGGGCTTCAAGAGCGCCACCGAAGCGATTCAGACGCTCCGCGACGAAAATCCCGGCATGATCGATCAGGATCTCCTGGCTTTCGTGATCGTCGATGGTGACGGCAAGCCCGTCGGACCGATCAGGGATGGCGCCGCCGTCGTCCTCTACAACTTCCGCGGCGACCGCGCGCTCGAGCTCACGCGCACATTCACCGAGCCCAACTTCGCGGAGTTCGACCGGGGCTCCATTCCGGACGTCGAATTCGTCGGAATGATGGAGTACGACGGGGACCTCAAGCTGCCCCCTCACTACCTGGTGCAGCCCCCCGCGATCGATCGCACCCTCGGTGAGTACCTGGCGCGCAACAGTGTCACTCAATTCGCGTGCAGCGAGACGCAGAAGTTCGGGCACGTGACCTATTTCTGGAACGGGAACCGCACGGGGATGTTTGATGAAGCCTACGAGGAATACATCGAAATCCCGAGCGACCTCGTGCCCTTCGAGCAGCGTCCCTGGATGAAGGCTGCCGAGATTACCGACGCGACCATCGAGGCTCTCCAGCGGGGCGAGCTCCGGCACGGGCGCATCAACTACGCCAACGGCGATATGGTCGGCCACACCGGTGACCTAGAAGCGGCCGTGGTTGCGGTGGAGGCCGTCGACCTGTCACTCGGGCGAATCATCCCCGTCATCGAGCGGCTCAATGGCGCCGTGATCGTTACCGCTGACCACGGCAACTGCGACGAGATGTTCGAGGTCGACAAGAAATCTGGTGACTTCGAGCGAGACACCGCGGGCCACCTCAAGAACAAGACCAGTCACACCCTGAACGCGGTGCCCTGTTACATCTACGTTCCGGGCAACGAAACCCTGCGACTCAACGACGCCGTGGCCAACCCCGGCCTCTCAAACATCTCGGCCACCACGCTCGAGTTGCTCGGCTTCGAGCGGCCCGAAGGCTACGAGCCCTCACTGCTGACATGATCAGCGATAGCGAAGCCGTAGCTTGATGCCGAGGAAGTCGGCGATCTGCTGCCCGTACGAACGCGGGATCAAGTTCAGCCGGCCCTCCACGACGGCTCGCGCACGCGCGTGAGGCTCGCCTTTGAGCGCCGGAAGCACGATCTGGGACCACGTGAGCAACGTCTTCCCATCGGCGCCGTTGAGCGCGAGCGTCAACACGGGCTCGAGGCGCTTCTGATAGGCCACCGACGCGGTGCAGAGCGCCGCGAACGTCTTGACCAGCCCATCTTTGCCGACGTCGTTGGCTTCGTCGAACGAGGCTTTGAGCACGTCGAGTTGTCGTGCGACCCGGGCCGGTGCGATCCGTGCGATGGCGGGCAGCGCTTCAGAAGCCGTTTGCACGACGCGCTTGTTGGGCGACGAGATCCCCTTTGCGAACTTGGCTACGAGGGGCACGACCAGCTCCGGCCTCTCGGCGAGCACTTCGCTGAGGACACGGGCCGACTGGGTGGCGGCGGTCCTCGGCCCCTCCATCAACGTTTCGCCATGCTCGGCGATTTTGGATTGCGGGCTCTCGTCTGCGAGGATCTTCTTGGCGACGGCGCCCGCGCCACCGCCACCGCCACCCGACTTCTGGTGGGCGGACTCCCGTGCGGAACCGTCTTTCGTCTGGGACTTCGTGCGCTTCTTCTTAGTGGTCATTCGGATCCTCTCCGAAGTGCTTGAATCATCTGCGGTAGCGACGTCTCGTACCGCCACGAGGTGCCACGGTGGCCCCCCTCGAATTCATCGTAGTGTACGCGAAGCTCATGCGCGGAGAGCGCGTCGGCGAGCATCCGCGCGGCAAAGTGTAGCCCGTGCTCGTCCCGATTGCCTGCATCTAGATAGATCAACGACATCGTTTTCAAGGCAGCTACCGATCCGTCGATGCGCGATAGTGGGTCCTCGGCGAGCCACTCGCGCCACACATCCTCTCGGAGACTTCCCGTCTTGGGCTCGAAAGGAAGCTTTGCATACGGAAAAGCTTCTGCATCGGGCGAATACGCCCCGCTCGCGGCCAGGACGAAAATCGCATCGAACTGCGAGGCGTTTTGGGGGCCTGCCGACGGAACTTCCTGCGCGAATGCTTCGAGGCCCCCCGCCTGCTCGAACGCGATCGCCGCAGTGGTGAGCATCGGCCGCATGCTGACCTCAAAAGCGGCGTCGCCCGCATGGCTCCCTATGACAGACACGACGTCGGGCCGGTCCATGCCCAATCGAAGCGCCCCAAAGCCGCCTGAAGAACGGCCTGCTACGGCGCGCGCCTCCCGGTCGGGTATCGTCTTGAACTCGGCGTCGACGAAAGGAATCACCTCTTCGGCGAGATAGGTTTGGTAGAGCCCGGTTCCGGGCGAATCGAGGAACTGCGAGCCGCCCCAACGGTTGAAGCAGTCGGGCAGCACGAGGATCGCAGGAGGGCACTGCCCTTCGGAGAGGAGTTGGTCGAAACGCTGGATCGTGTTGGGTTTCCAGGGGCTCCAAGCGGCGATCGAGTGGTTGGTCGACCCGAATCCCGCCAACAGCATGACGGTTGGGAACCGCTGCTTTCCGTCGTATTCGGGCGGCAGGTAGACGTAGAGATCGCGCGTGTGGGGGTCGCCCAGCGGATTGCCTTGGAGGCAACGACTCTCATGGGATGTGCGGACGACCTCACCCAGCATCGGCGCGCTTCGCATAGCACATTTGCACCGCTGCGGGGGAAACCCCCATGATTGCGGCTACATTCGGTCGACTACGTCGATCCCCACGAGCCCGAGCCCGCGTCGAATCTGTCGAGCGGTGAGCGCTGTGAGCCCGAGCCGGCTTTGTCGTGTGGCCCCTTTGGAGTCGAGCACGGGACACTCGGTGTAGAAGCCGTTGAACGTGCGCGCGAGCTCGTAGATGTGCTCGCAAATCAGATGGGGCTGGCTGGTCGCGCCCGCTTGGTAGACGACGTCGGCAAACCGCATGAGGTGCTTCCCGAGCGCTTCTTCTGCGGGCACTTCCAGCAAGATCGCTGCGTCCTCGGCGATCGCCTCCATGTCGAGACCGCCTTTGGCGAAGATCGACGCACAGCGGGCGTACGCATACTGGAGGTAGGGTGCCGCATTGCCCTGGAAGGAAATCATTTTGTCCCAGTCGAACTGGTAGTCGCTCAGCCGATTCTGCCGAAGGTCGGCGTACTTGACCGAGCCTATCCCTACGACCCGAGATACCTCGTCCATTTCTTCGGGGCGGACGCGGAGCCGGCCCTCGGCGATTCCCTCTTCGATACGCTTCCGCGCGCGTTGCTGCGACTCTTCGAGGAGCGAGGCGAGGGTGATCACCGGCCCACTCGCATCCCGTGTTCGAAGTGGCTTGCCGTCCTTGCCGAGCACCGTCCCAAAGCCGATGTGTTCGAGCTCCATGACGACCCCGAGCAGCTTCATCACCGCGAAGAGTTGCTGGAAGTGCAGGCCTTGCCGGTTGTCGACGACGTAGAGTGCGCGATCGGCCGCGAAGTGATCGCGACGGTAGAGGACCGTCGCAATGTCCGTCGTCGAATAGAGAAAAGCCCCGTCTTTCTTGCGGACGATGAAGGGCGTCTTTTGCTTGCGGAGGGCTTTGGGCGCGTCGTCGATCTCGTTCCAAAAGAGGCACACCGCGCCGTCGTCTTCGCGTGCGATTCCGCGCGAGAGCAGATCGTCGACCACGCCCGAGAGCGCGTCGTGGTACGCGCTCTCCCCGAGCCAGACATCGA
>JAPUKT010000162.1 GCA_027295555.1 Deltaproteobacteria bacterium | reverse complement strand
GACACGCGTGGAAAAGGGCCTATACGTTCGGTGTCTGGGACCAACCGTGGCGCAAGGTGAAATACCCTTACCCACAATATGCCGAGATCGGCCGATTCGAAGGAGAGTTCTTCGAGCCGGAGAAATGGGTCCCGGAATATCCGAACCCCGCTTTCGATCGGATGTTGGCCGACGACGCTTTCTGGGCGGCGAAGATCGTCGCGCGCTTCTCCGACGACGCCATCCACGCCATCGTGAAGACGGGCGACTACCTCTCGCCCAGTGCCGAGCACTACCTCGCCGACACGCTCATCAAACGACGGGACAAAGTCGTCGCCTATTTCTTTCGCCAGCTCAATCCGCTCGACGGATTCGCGATCGAGGGCACAGGTCTTCGCTTCCAGAATCTGGGCTCGGACGCAGAAGATACGTACCTCCATCAATGGTTCGTCTTCGACAACGACACGGCAACGACGAAGCCGATCGCGGACGCCGAGGAAGGCGACACGCGATCGATCGCGATCCCTGTAAGTGACGCGAAGTACTTGATGGTTCGAGTCCGGACTGTCCACGACAAAGAGCTCGCGTGGCGGAAAGCCGTCGACGTCTTTTTACGCCGTACCGATTCAGGGTTCGAGGTCGTGGGCATCGACCGGGAGCTCTAATGCCCTCATGGAAGATTTCAGTGAACGCGATTTATCAAAAGCGTTTCTGATTTCTCTGCATGGAGAATCCTAATAGCGAGCTCAGCCGGCTCGAAACCCGAGATTCTAGGGTTGCCGGTCTTCGAGCTCGCGTGCCTTTTGGAGCTCGGCTTCCGCCTCTTCGATCTTTCCCGCGCGGTGCAGGGCGAGCGCGAGATTCTTGCGCAACGTGGAGTTCCGGGGGTTCTGAGCCACGCTCTGCTGGAAAAGCGCAAGCGCAGCAAGCGTGTCGCCGTTCTCTAACAAAACGCTTGCAAGACCCTGCTGCGCAGCGATGAGTGTGGGGCGGATTTCGAGAGCTTCACGATAGTGGGCTTCCGCCTCTTCGCAACGACCCGCACTCGCGAGCGCCAAGCCGAGATCCGCATGGGCCTGTGCCAGGCGGGGCTCGGCGGCGAGCGCCTTCTCGAACTGTGTGATCGCGTCTTCCAAGCGGCCATTGACCGCGAACATCGTGCCGGCTTCTTGATGCACCCTTGCGGGCGGCTCGAGCCATAGAGCCAAAAGCACTTCGTAATCGGCCAGAGCCTGCAACTTTCGACGCTCGCGCATATGGAGCTGGGCCGAGAGCCACAGGGCGTCGCGATCCGTCACGTCTGCCTTCATAACGGGATCGAGCGTCGCACGCGCCTCCGAGCCGCGACCCGTAAGCATCAACCAGCGGGCGCGCAGGACGGCAAATCGAGACTCCCCGGGATAGTTTGCTGCTTCGAGCAGCTGCCCTGCCGTGTCCGTCTCTCCACCGTCCAACAAGAGCTGGACCAAAGCAATCGTCTTCTGTTCTCTGTCCTGGGGAGCAAGGGTATCGGAAGCCAACATTGCCTGGAGAAGCCGCACCTGATGATCCCAAAGACGGAATGGTTCGTAGTCTCGAATGAAACGCTCGGCTTCCTCCGCCCTTCCGGCGCGTAGCAAAACGCTTCCGAGACGGTATCTGGCGCCGCGGTGATAAGAATTGAGATCGAGCACCGCGCGATACCTATAGATGGCACGCCCCGCCTCGCCGAGAGACTCGAGCGAACGCGCGCACTCGTAATGCGCCGAGACCATCCCCGGCTCGATTGCGATGGCCGCCTCGAGAGCGTCGACGGCGTCATCGTGGCGAGCGAGCGCCGAGAGAGCGACGCCTCTTCCGTAATGACCGCGCGCGTTCTCGGGGTGCGACGCTAAGAGAGAATCAAAAACCCGAAGGGCTTCGCGATAGCGTCCGTCCCGAATGGCCGCATGGCCTTCGGCTTCGACAGCCTGGAAGTCTTGTGTCGAAATCAACAGAAGAAGCGCCAGAGCGCCAACGACGATCATGAAGTTTCATTATAGGCGAGCTTTCCTGACCGGGAAGATAGAGAGATGGTTGTTCATACACTCATTCTCGCGAACGCGCGAGATAGCAGCTTGTCTTGTCGTTTTGTCGAAGGTGCGATATCATTAGCGGCTTCAAGTAAGTCTCGGCGGAAGTAATCTACGCCATCTCGCCGGGTAAAATGAACTGCGCAAGTTTGCTCTGCCTCTACGTTTCAATATTCTCGGCAAGTCTCCTGGTTTCACGAGCAAATTGCGGCGGCTCAGGTTCCATCGATAGTCCTTCGGGATCCGTCGAGTTTTCCGTCAACCAACTCTTCCTTGGAAAGGTACAGCATCGAAATGACAACCACTCCGTCGCTGGCGAAGCGGCTTCGCATGCTCCTGAGCTCCGATTCCGTCGCTGTGTTCATGGAGGCCCACAACGGCTTGTCAGCGAAACTGGCATGCGAGGCGGGTTTCGAGGCCCTGTGGGGCAGCGGCTTATCGGTCTCCGCCGCGCTGGGGGTCCGGGATAACAACGAGGCGAGCTGGACCCAGGTGCTCGAGGTTTTGGAGTTTATGGTCGACGCCTCCGACCTGCCGATCCTAATCGACGGAGACACCGGCTACGGCAACTTCAACAACGTCCGCCGACTGGTCCGAAAGCTCGAACAACGTCGGATCGCCGGCCTATGCCTCGAGGACAAGCTCTTCCCCAAAACCAACAGCTTCATCGACGGCGAGCGCCAGGTCTTGGCCGAGGTGGACGAGTTTTGCGGCAAGCTGCGTGCGGCCAAGGACACGCAAGTCGATCCGGACTTTGTAGTCGTCGCGCGCACCGAAGCCTTCATCGCCGGCTGGGGCCTCGACGAAGCCCTGCTACGCGCCTACGCCTACGCCGAAGCCGGCGCGGATGTGGTCCTCGTCCACAGCAAGCGCAAGGACAGTCGCGAGATCCTCTCGTTCATGGAACAGTGGGACCACAGCGCACCGATCATCATCGTACCGACCAAGTATCCAACCGAGCCCCTCTCGCGCTTCGTCGACGCCGGCATCTCCAACTTCATTTTCGCCAACCAGAGCCTGCGTACGGTCATCACGGCGCTCGAGCGCAACCTCCGCAAGCTGCACGAAACCCGCGACCTCATGTCGATCGAGAATGAGATCGCGCCGGTGAGCGAGATCTTCCGTCTCCAGGACGTGCAGGAGCTCAAGAGCTCGGAGAAGCGCTACCTGCCCAGCAGCACGCAGCCCCAAGCGAGTGCGGTCGTGCTCGCCGCCTCCAAAGGCGACTTCGGCGATCTAGTCAAGGATCGCCCCAAGGCGATGCTGCGCTTGCGCGGCAAGCCAATTATGACCTGGCATACCGACGCCTTCCGGCACCAGGGCATCCGGCGCATTGCTGCCGTTCGGGGCTATTGCAAGGAGGCCATGGACCTGTCGGACATCCAGTACTTCGACAACGACGATTGGGCGAGCACCGGCGAGCTGGCTTCTCTCTACGCAGCACGCGAGTTCCTCGAGGGCGACATGGTCATCGCCTACGGTGACATCGTCTTCGACGAGTTCATCCTGCGCAATCTTCTGTCACAGACGGAAGGCACTGGCATCGCCGTCGATGGCGCATGGAAGCTTCGCGGACGGGCCGACGCCAAACGCGACCTGGTGGTCACCGAGGGCGCCTGCGATCCGGTAGGGTTGGGCGCCTGCAAGCTCGTCGAGATCGGCGCCACGGTGGCGCCCGATAAAGCCATGGGCGAGTGGATCGGGATGCTTTACTTGCAAGCAGCCAAGACCGCGACCCTCGTCGAGCTTCTCGACCACCTGAACGCCGAGGAACCAGAGGTACTCCGGACGGGCGACCTGCCGATGTTGCTCGGCCGCCTGATCGCCGCGGGCGAGACGGTCAGCGCCGTTCACACCTTCGGCCACTGGTACGACCTCGACGATCAGCAAGACCTTTTGCTCGCCTCGGCCCAGGTAAAGAGCTGAGAAGGGCCCGACTCCCATGCAGATCGACGACTTCGCCGACATTCTTCGGCGACACGGCATCAGCCACGGTGCGGGGGTGCCCTGCTCGTTCTTCACGCCGCTGGTCAACCACATGATGGTGGACCCTGAGCTCGACTACACCTCCGCGACCAGCGAAGGTGAGGCGGTGGCGATCGCGGCAGGACTCACCACGGCGGGCAAGCCCGCCTTCGCGCTGATGCAAAACTCGGGTCTGGGCAATGCGGTTAACCCGATCACGTCGATGCTCTACATCTATTCGATACCGGTCACGCTCCTGGTCTCCCACCGCGGCGAGCCAGGCAAGCCCGACGAGCCCCAGCACGCGCTCATGGGCCAGATCACCGAAGCCCTGTCGAAGCTGTGCGGGCTACGCACCCACGTGCTCGACCCCGCGCGCTTCGCCGATCAGCTCGGCGCCGCGCTCGGCGATGGCGTCCCCGCGGCCTTCATCTGCCGCAAGGGCACTTTGAAAGGTGGCCCCGAGGCGCCCGACCTCGACCTGCGCTTCACCACGCGCGCGACCGCCCCCGCCAACACCGGCACTTTCCGCGCCGAGTTGCGACGCGAGCAGGCCCTCGACGCCGCGCGCGAAGTGCTCAACCACGGCCTCGAGGGGGCCGGCCAATCCGACGCCGCAATACCCGCAGTGATCTGCACCACTGGCAAGCTTTCGCGCGAGCTCTACGAGCTCGACGACACCGACTTCAGCAAGAAGAACCGCTTCTACATGGTCGGTTCCATGGGCTGTGCAGCCGGCTTCGGCCTCGGCGTAGCCCACGCCCAGCCCTCGCGCCCCGCAATCGTGCTCGACGGCGACGGAGCCTTGCTGATGAAGCTGGGTTCGCTCGCTACAGTCGGATCGATCGCGCCCTCGAACTACCACCACGTGGTATTCGACAACGGCGCGCACGACTCTACCGGCGGTCAGCCCACCGCTTCACCTGCGGTTGACTTCGCCACCGCTGCCCTCGCCTGCGGCTATCGCTACGCCGAGACCGTCAGCAACCGCGACGCCTTCGTCGATGCTCTCTCGCGACAGGTGACGATGGAGGGCCCGACCCTGCTGCGCATGATCATCCATACAGGCGCCCGCAAAGACCTTGGTCGACCCAAGCTCGACCCACGCGACGGCTACCTCCGCTTTGCCGCGTTCCTCGGAGGCAGGCCCTGGAGCGCGGAGAAGTAGAGCTAGTTGCTTTATCAGGCCGTCATCCTGACAGCGGGCGCGGCAAAATACAGCGTCCATGCTAGACTTTCCGGTCTCGATGCCGCGAAACGTCTTTCTGGAAGCACTCGAGCAGATTCCAAAAGGGCAAACCCGATCCTTCATGGAGCTTGCGGCAATGGCCGGCCGGCCAGGCGCGGCCCGCGCGGCAGGTCGGGCTGTCGCGGCCTGTTCCTCGCGATGGCGACACCGCGTCGTCAGCGCTAACGGACGACCACGAGACGACGAACAGCGCCGCCGGTTGGGCCGTGAAGGCGCACGGGCGAAAGCCGGAGAATCAATCGACATCTGGGCGAGACGCGTGGGCGCCCGTTTCATAGGTCGCTATGGAACGCGGGAGCTCGCGCCCCCGGTGGTGGCCGCAAAGCTGAAGTGGCGATCCGATGAGCTCGAAGCTTTCCCCAATGAAGCCGCCGCGCGGGCGCGCGGCTTCCAACCGGTCGGCACTTCGCCGTTTTCGGGTGAGCCGCTCCCGCCGAGGCAGACCGTCATCGTGGAGGCCGGCCTGGACCGGTTGGAGAAGCGACTCGACAGGATCAAACTGGGACCGGGCGCGAACGGCTCTTCGTGC
>JAPUKT010000161.1 GCA_027295555.1 Deltaproteobacteria bacterium | reverse complement strand
GCACCGGCGGAGGTCCTGAGGGCGCGCTGCGCGGCGTCACGGGAGCGGGCTCGGGCTCGCCACCTCTCGGATCGGGAAGGTCGGGACGAGGGATGCCGAGCATGGTCTTTTGGGGAGTCCTTCGGGTAGAGCGAGCCGAAGCGAGCGACGCTGGGGGTGGAGGCGGCGGTTTGGAGGCCACAGGTGGCTTGCTCGAGCGTCGGGTCGCAGGCGGCATTCCAAGCACGGTGTGCTTTCGGATTCGGGGCGACGATGGGCGACTGTGTCTGTCTTCGTCGCCGGTTGGGGTGCGCTCTTCGTGCACACGAATGCGCGTCTGATCAGTGCGTTCTGGCCCGTCATCGCGCATCGCGTAACCGCACTTTCCGCAGAACGCATTGTCGGACGGAACCTCGGCTCCACATTGGGGACAATCCATAAGCCGCCCCTACCGTAACAGAAAATGCTCGGAGTCGCTTAGCTAGGATCTAGCGGGGAATCCCCATGACGTCTGCCATGTCGTAGAGGCCCGCGGGGCGGCCGACGACCCAATGGGCGGCGCGCACCGCCCCTCGCGCGAAGATCGAGCGATCGGTTGCCCGGTGCGTGAGCTCGAGTCGCTCGCCTTCACCGACGAGGTAGAGCGTGTGCTCGCCGACCACGTCACCGCCTCGGAGCGCCATCACACCGACTTCATCCCGAGGACGAGCCCCGACCTGGCCGCTGCGGCCATGAGTCACCACGCGGTCGGCGTCGAGCTTCTTCGCGACGGTAACGACCTCGGCGAGCCGCATGGCAGTGCCACTCGGAGAATCGACCTTGTGGCGATGGTGCACTTCGACGATTTCGGCGTCGAACGTCGGGCCCATCAGCTCGGTCGCGCGAGCCGCGAGGAAATACAAAGCGTTCACCCCCTGGCTGTAGTTCGGCGCAAACACGATCGGCAGCATCTCCGCGGCTCGCTCGAGGCCAGCGCGCGTCGACCCGTCCAAGCCCGTCGTGCCGATCACCATCGGGATCTGCTGGCTGGCGCACATGGGAAGGAGCTTCTCGGTCGCCGACGCGATACTGAAGTCGATGACCACTTCGACGTTGGCCAGGAACTCCTCGACGTCAGCGGTGATCAGCACGTCTCGCGGCTGGCCTCCTGTGAGTTTCGCGATATCCTGACCAATGAGCTCGCTGTCCGGGCGATCCATGGCGGCAACCAGATCGGCGTTCGGGTCGTCCTCGATGAGCGAGGCAATGTTTTGCCCCATGCGCCCCGCGACTCCGTGTATCGCAACCTTCACCATCGTCGCTTTCTCGAGAGACGGCATCGCAGATGCAGCGTCGAGCGTCAATCGACCCACTACGACGAAGAACGCCCAGCGCTGAGCTCGACGAGCCGATCGATCAAGAAGCCGCTTTGCTCGAGTGCCTCCTCGGTGAAGTCTCCAAAGAACGCCCGCACGTCGGCGAAGACGCCGTCGAACGCCTCCTGGTCACCCGCCGCGAGAATATCCGCGAGGTCCGAGGCAGCGCTCTGGAACGCCTCGGTGACACGCTTTGAATCTGGGTTCAGCATCTCGATGGGGCCGTATAGCTCCGGCGATTGCGCGAAGTGGCGTCCGGTCACGTAGGTCTCCAACAGGTACGCCGGGGACGTGAAGCGAAGGCTCTCTTCGAGCGGGACGCCGAGGCTGCTGAGTGCGAGCCCGAGCACCTGCGTCTTGAAATGGTGAAGCACCTGGACGATCGCCATCATGGCGTCGTGCTCCTCGGGCGTCGTCTCGGTGATCACCAGACCACGCGCGCTGAACATCTGCCGTGCCCAATCGAGCCAGGCCTCTCCTCGACCGGGGCAGATCACCACCCGCTGCCCTTGATACGTGTGGACCGCTGGGCCAAACATCGGATGGGTGCCGAGCACGCTCGCCTCGGTGGCGGACAACATCGCCGCCATCGGATCGGTCTTGATCGAGGTGACATCCATCAAGAGCGCATCCTGGCGCACATGGGGACCGACTTGCTCGATGACGGCGCGAGTCTCGCGAATCGGAACGCTGATGATGACGACATCGGCCTCCTGTGACGCGGCCACTGGCGTGAGCTCCGTGTCGAGGTCCGAGACCAACACCTCATGACCGAGATCCGAGAACAACGTGCCCAGCGATCGCCCCATCCCTCCCTCACCGCCGACGATCGCGACTCGCTTGGACTCGACATCGGGTGGCAGCTCGACGCGTAGCGCAGCCTGTCGCTCTCGGCTCATCAGCATCAGCTGGCGCCAAACCGATTCGATGCTGTCGGTGGGAAGACCGAGCTCTTCGGCGCGGGCACATCGATCCTCGAGGATGCGGCGCTCCCGCGCGAGATCGCGAATCCGTACGCGGTGCTCGCGTTTTTGCACCGCGATATCCGCAACGATACCCATCCGACGCTCGAGCAGCTCGAGCAGCTCGTGATCGACCCTATCGAGCGCCGCCCGCAGCTCCTCGAGCGGGCCCCGGTTTGAATTGTCGTCGGTCATGGCTTGGTTTTACATCGAAGATAGGCGTCCGCATAATGCGCGCCCGTGAAGCGACTGCAACTCCACCACTGGATACTCATCGGGATGGCACTGGGCGCCACCTTGGGTCTCGGACTCAACTGGGCGGGCGAACAGGGCATGGTCGATGCCCAGATCGTCGGCAAGGTGGCCCTCATCGGCAAGGGTATCGGCGACCTGTTCCTGCGCCTACTACAGATGTTGGTGGTGCCGCTAATCGTCTCGTCGTTGATCACCGGCGTCACTAGCATGGGCGATCTCCGGACTCTGGGCTCGATCGGCGGCCGGGCGATCGCTTTCTACCTGACCACGAGCTTTGCCGCGATCGTGACCGGCATCATCATCGTGAACGTCATCCAACCCGGAGCTGGCGCCGAGCTCGCGCTCCTCGAAGATGGGGCCACAGCGGCAAAGCCCCTACTCACCGAGGCGCCGGACGGGGTCTGGGTCGTGCTTTGGCAGCAGCTCCAGGCGCTCATCCCGAAGAACCCGCTCGCAGCAGCCTCGAGGGGCGACATGCTTCCGATCATTTCGTTCTCGCTCCTGCTGGGGGTGTTCATCGGGTTGAGCGAGCACTTGCACGAGTCGAAGGACGCGAGCGTGCTTCGTCGGTTCTTTTCGGGTCTGTTCGACGTGATGATGCAAATGACGCTCTTCGTAGTGAAGTTCGCACCCATCGGCGTGTTTGGCTTCACGCTTTTCGCGGCGGCCGGCAAGGGACCTGCAGCGTTTCGCGTGTTGGGCTGGTACGTGCTGACGGTACTGATCGCACTCGCGATTCATGGACTGATCACGTTACCGCTGATCTTGAGGTTGGTGGCAGGCCGCTCACCCATCGAATATGCGCGGAAGCTGACTAGCGCCTTGGTGACCGCGTTCAGCACTGCGTCGAGCAACGGTACCTTGCCCCTCACCATGCAAAACGTGGAGGAAGCAGGCGTCAAGCCTCAGGTGACCTCTTTCGTGCTGCCCCTCGGCGCTACGATCAACATGGATGGCACCGCGCTCTACGAGGCAGTCGCCGTGCTATTCATCGCACAGGTCTACGGCATCGACTTGAGCATGACCCAACAGATCCTCGTCGCCGTCACGGCGCTCTTGGCAAGCATTGGTGCAGCAGGAATCCCTCATGCAGGGATGGTGATGATGGTAGTCGTACTCAACGCCGTCGGGCTGCCGACGACTGCCGTCGCGCTCATCCTGGCGGTGGACCGCATTCTCGACATGTGCCGAACGACGGTGAACGTGTGGTCCGATTCAATCGCAGCAGCCGTCGTCGATCGCACGCAGTGACGGTGTCAACGGCGTTCGGCTACGCTCTTTCGCGCCGCAATCACCCCTTCGACCAGCATCCACAACAGCAGCACCAACATCAGCGA
>JAPUKT010000160.1 GCA_027295555.1 Deltaproteobacteria bacterium | reverse complement strand
GGGCCGCTCTCGAGGGCCTCGTTCATCACCTCGTGTTGCGACCACTCGTAGGAGGCGTCGGAAAACCACGCGACGTTCTGCGAATCGACGTCCACGTCGTCGGTGAACTCGAATGGATGGTAGCCAGCCTCGGTGCAGAGGACCGTGATGGTCCCCTCGGGGTCGAGCGACAGGAGCCCTTTGAACGCATCCGCCACGATGAGGTTGCCATCGACGTCGAAATCCAAGCCAAGCGGCCTGCCGCCAGTGTCCGCAAACGCTTCGACCTTCGCTCCGTCAGGCGAGTATCGGAAGATCCGCCCCTCGTCCACGCCGACGTACACCCGGCCTTCCGCGTCGACGGCCACATCTTCGGGACCGTGCGTCTTCGGCGTGGGGAACAACTCCATGCCTTGAAGCAGTCGATTGGGCGCAAAATCTCCTTCGAGCGGCGGAGCCGGATGCGCGATCCAGGAAACCGGCTCGATCGGAACAGGCCACAACAAGAGATATACGACGAGGACTACGAAAATCGCGCCCAACCAGCGGCCCATGATTCGTCCCATAACGAAGTCTCCCTAGATCGGGGCGGGTTCTACCATATTAACATCAACACGACACTACCCAGCGGTTGGGAGATCTGTAATTCTCGACCTTCCCCTTCCAGCATGGAGACGTCGTCATGACCTACCAACACGGTCGATTCACTTGGTTCGAGTGCTACACCAACGACGTCGAGCGCGTGCGCGTCTTCTACTCCGAGCTCTTCGGGTGGAACATCGATCCCATGCAGAGGAGTGACGGCTCGATCTATCAATTGATCAAGAGTGGTCAAACCGGTATCGGCGGTTTGATGTCTCTCACGCCGGATCACGCCACTCAACCATTCTGGCTGAGCTATCTTTCGGTCGCCAACGTCGATGAAATCGCGCGGCGCGTCGTCTCCGAAGGCGGCACGTGTGTGCAAGAAGGGTTCGACATCCCCGGAGTCGGCCGCATCGCAGTCGTGCAAGACCCGCAGGGAGCCATCCTCGCACTGTTCAAGGGCGAAATTGGAGATCCGGAAGAGGCCGAGGGTCCGGGAAGTTGGTGGTGGAACGAGCTTTGGACGACTAGCGACCAAGATGCATTGCGGTTCTACCGTGCTGTCTTTGGCTATTCGCAAGACTCCATGGAGATGGGTGACGAAAGCACCTACTACATTCTGATGCAGGGAGACCTGCCACGGGGCGGTTTGATGCAGTCGCCGGACGACCTGCTCCCGCCAAACTGGCTGCCCTACGTACGCGTCGAGGACTGCGATCGCACGGCCGAAGGCGCCACAACCCTCGGAGGCAAAGTCCTCTCTCCCCCTTCGGACACTCCGAACGTGGGTCGCGCGACGGTTCTCAGCGACCCATCAGGTGCCACGATCGCCGCCATTGCGCCGACCAACTGACGAGAACGCAACCAGAGCCCTACTCTGGCTTCGACGAGGTGTCTTGCGCTTCGTTGCCTTTGGAATCCTCGCGGGCTGGAGTCGCCAGGTTGATCAGCCCCATGACGGTGATCGCCAACAGGTCTTCGTCCGCTTTGCCTAAAGGACAGAGCTCCTTGCCGAGGTACACGCACGCATCCCTTTGAGCCTTGTCGGAATCCTCGACGTACTTTCCCTGCTGCGTGTACCAGATCCCCTTCGGCGTTCGCGCCAGCATACCGTTCGCGTATTCCCAACGACCGAGGGCGCTCTTGGCCCTCGGCCCGCTCGGGTAGAACCACTCGTCCCGCCTGTTTTTGGCGACGCGACCGTTGGGATGATTGAGCTCCAGGAACGAGCGTGTGATCGGCCTTCCATTCGTCCAGGTGGTCGTGGGTGCGCGCGTCACGCGGTACCCTACGTACGGGGCGCACACGTCTCGCTTCACCTGCGACAGGTTTCGTTTCTCGTTGACCGTCAGAATGCGTCGGCGGCGGGTCGGATCGTCGAGGCGCGCGAGGAAGTCCATGATCGTGAGCTCCTCGCAAGTCGGTGAGGCCATGAGGGTTTGTTGAGTCGAAGCCGAACCGACGGCGAACAGCGAAAGGCTGCCAGCGGCAGCGAGGGCGATGGTGAGCCTACGAGACATGTGGGGCCGAGCTCACTACAGTCCCGCTATTCGTCTGCGGGCGCAAGGCTCCTCGGGCCGCGTGCGCTTCGCCGTCGGAGGTTCGAGCCAGCCGCCAATTGCACTTACCTAGCAAGCCCAGTAGGCTGGCCGCCCGGGCCTCGAAGAGAGCTTTCGCAGTCAAGTGCCTTCTAAAAGCGACCTACTCACCCCGCGCCGACGGCCTAGCCAGGAACGTTCACGAGACCGCGTGGAACGAATCCTCGATGCGACCGCGAAGCTTCTCGGCCAGATGCCGGTCGATAAGATCACGACGGCCGCGATCGCCGAGACCGCGAACGTTCCGATCGGCTCGGTCTATCAGTACTTCCCGAACAAGCTTGCAGTGCTCGCCGAGCTTGCGCGACGGGTGATGGAGAAAGTCGACGCGACGACGGCGAGCTTGATCGCGGAGGACTTTGGCGTTTTGCCTTGGGATCAAGCGATCGATCGAGCGATCGACGCAACGATCGAAGGCTATGCACAACAGCCCGGTTACGTGCAGCTTCTTTTGAGCATTCGCCCAACCCCCGAGTTCCGCGAGATCACCGACGAGTCGAACGACCGCGTCGCGGCCATGATGGCGTTTCACCCGGCGCTACAAGCGGTCATTCCGCCCGATCGCATTCAACTGGTGACCCGCTCGGCGATCAAGGCGGTCAACGCCCTTCAAGACTGGGCGCTTTCCATCGACGATGACCCGAAATTGGCGGCCGAGATCATCGAAGAAATGAAGACTTTACTGAAGGGATACCTGGCGGTTTACATGGGCGAACCGAGCGAGGGTCGCCCAAAATCATCATAGAATCAAAGTGTTGCCAGACCGGCAAAATCATGAGTAATACTCACTTTTCAAAGTGGGTGTTTGGTGTTACAAACCGGAATTACTTCGGAGGAGGAGGATGTCCATATGAATTCAAGATTACTTACGAGCGTGGTTCTCGCCGCGTCGCTGCTGGTCTTTGGCTGCGGTGATGACGGCGGTGGCGGTACCGCTGGCACGGGCGGTGCTGGCGCGACCGGTGGAAGCGGCGGCACAGGCGGCGGCGTCGAGCCTAAGGGTTGCAACGACATACCCGACACTACCAATGACATCGTTCCCAATGCGCCGCCCACGTCT
>JAPUKT010000016.1 GCA_027295555.1 Deltaproteobacteria bacterium | reverse complement strand
CTTCGGTTTCGAGGTAGCGCGGGTTCTTCAAGGTTCCCCAGGGCAGCTGCGGGTCGGGACGCGATGTACATCGAGCTGAAGCAGTAGACGAAGGGCACCCCGGTTTCCGCAGTTCTACCGCGGCCCGAGATTAAAAAAAAGTGCGCTGCTCCTTGCCCATGGACTCCTGTCACTCGCAATGCCAGCATGCACGCGGTGAACGCAGACGAATGGCGACAGCGGGGAGACATGCGCCGGGTGGGCGGGCGCGAGTTGTTCTGCGTGGACACCGGCGGGGACAAACCAGTGCTGCTAATCCTCCACGGCTATCCGACGAGCAGCCATGACTACTGGCGTGCGCTGCCCATCCTGGTCGAACACTACCGAGTGATCGTCCACGACCACCTGGGGTTCGGGTTCTCGGACAAGCCGCGCGACTATTCGTACTCGCTGGTCGACCAGGCGGATCACGCGATCGCGCTGTGGCGGGATCTCGGCGTTACCGAGGCCGACCTTCTAGGACACGACTACGGCTCCAGCGTCGCCACCGAGCTCTTGGCCCGACGCAACTTCGGCACCGAGCCGATCAAGCTGCGCTCTCTCACGCTGTGCAACGGCAGCATGCACATCGAGCTCGCGAATCTGCGGATCATGCAGCGCTTGCTCAAGGCGCCGCTGGTCGGCTCGGTGGTAGCCCGTCTTGCCAGCCCGCGCCTGTTCCACCGCAACATGCGCAAGCTGTTTGCCGACCCGTCGTTTCTGGACGACGAGGAGCTCGACGTCATGTGGACCCAGCTCATGGATGGAGGCGGCCGCGCCGTGCTGCCTGCGGTGACCCGGTACATCGATGAGCGTTACAAGTTCTGGCACCGCTGGATCGGCGCCCTGCGCGGCACGGACCTCCCGATTCACATCGTGTGGGCGCGCCAGGACCCGGTCGCCGTGGAGAAAATGGCCCACGTACTGCACGACGAGATCGCGAACAGCGACCTGCAGTTGCTCGATGGTGTGGGGCACTTTCCAATGATCGAGGCGTCCGAGCGCTGGTGTGCCGCCGTGCTCGACGCCCTTATGAATTGAGCAGCGGCGGCGGCTACTCGCCGATCGAGATCAGGCTCAATCGGGGCGCGCCTGCGTCGCGACTCGCGTCGAGATCGACCCGCAAGACCATGCGCCAGCTTCGGTCCATTCGAGGGTCGAGGAGGATCTGGGTGAATACCCACTCGGTGTCGCGCCGGTCGATGTCGATCTGCGCGCTGCTCCGCGCATCGGGACCGATCTGAATGTCGTCGTATTCGGCCCAGTAGCTTGCCATGGATTCGCGCAGGCGTTCGGCATCCCAGCTTTCGTCGCCCGAGTCGGTAAGCACTTCGGCGGCGCGATCGTATTGCTTGAAAGCGAGCGAGCGGACGAGCTTCCAAGTCGCGTTCCGCACCATGGTCGTGAAGCCCCGGACGTCCTTCGTGATGTCGGGGGGCTCGTCGATTTCACGCTCTCGGGGGGGCGCGCCGGCTTCGGTGGGCGACTGGAGCTGCTCCCATTCGTCGAGAAGGCTGGCATCGACGTACCGCACCGACAGACCCAACCAGTCGCACAGATCGTACAGCGCGTCCGTCTTGGCCGATTCGGGTACCGTTTGAACCAGCGCCTTGTAACTATCGGTCAGGTACCGGAGCAACACGCCTTCCGATCTCTGAAGGCCATACTCCTTCACATACTCTACGAAAGTCATGCCGAGCTCGTACATATCTCGGGCAATCGATTTCGGCCGAAGGATGTCGTTCCCGACCCACGGATGCCGTTTCGAGAAAATGTCGAACGTCGCGTAGAGAAACTCCTCGTTGGGTTTCGGATAGTCGATCTTCTCCAGCTCCTCCATTCGCTCGTCATACTCCATGCGCTCGGCTTTCATCGCGGCGAGGGCGCGCGACTTGAGGGCGTCGGTTTGCCGATAGAGAACGGCCATCGGGTCTTCGAGGGTCGCTTCAACCAGTGTCAATATGTCGAGCGGGTAGGCCGGGTCCTCGGGTTCGAGCACGTCCACCGCCTCGACGACATAGAGGGAAAGCGCTTGGTTTAGGGAGAAATCCGATTGGAAGTCCTCGTTGACCCGTGGACCATCTGCGCCGAGCTCGATGACCCCCGCGTCGCGCAGCGATCGAATCATGGCGATCGCGTTCCGCGCGTGGCGTCGCTTCGCGGTGGGCCCCTCGTGGCTGCTTCGAATCAGCTTTCGAAGCGCGAGGCATCCGTTGTCTTCACGCTCGAAGAGGTTGAGGATCATCGCGTTGCTCACCTGAAAGCGTGACGCGAGCGGCTCCGGCGGCGACTCTTGCAGGCGGGCGTAGGTGTCGGCATCCCAGTGCGCATAGCCTCGCTGGGGAGGCTGGCGCATCTTGAGCTTCCGGAGCTTCTTGGAGTCGTCACCCGCCTTGGCGCGAAGCTTCTTATTCTCGATTGCGTGCTCCGGCGCCTGCGCGACGACGCTACCGAGGGTGTCGTATCCACGACGACCGGCCCGACCGGCGATCTGCTTGAAGTCGCGGACCGTCAGAACCTTCGTGTTTTGTCCATCGTACTTGCAGAGCTTCGTGAAGAGCACCGTTCGGATCGGCACATTCACCCCGACGCCAAGCGTGTCCGTTCCGCAGATCACGAGGAGCCTTCCCTGCTGCGCAAGCCGCTCCACCAGTCGCCGGTACCGCGGCAGCATCCCCGCGTGGTGCACCCCAATGCCGTGATGCAGAAACTTCTTCAGCTCCTTGCCGAAGGGCGTGTCGAATCGGGTGCCGCTCAGCTCCGCCTTGATCGCCTTCTTCTCGTCCTTCGACAGGAAATCGATGCTCATGAAGCTCTGCGCTTGCTCCGTTGCGGCGCGTTGGGCGAAGTGCACCACGTAGATCGGGGCTTTGCCCTGCTCGACGAGGTCGGTGACGGTGTTGTGGAGGGACTGTTCGCTGTATTCGAAGTCGAGAGGGACGGGTCGGTCGGTGCTCTTGACCAGCGTCGTCTGGATGCCGGTGAGATCGGTGATCGACTCCTCGAACAGGCGCGTGTCACCGAGCGTTGCGCTCATCAACAAGAATCGGGCTTGCGGCATGGTCAAGAGCGGGACCTGCCATGCAACACCACGGTCTCGGTCCGAATAATAGTGGAACTCATCCATGACCACGGTGTCGACCTCGGCGCGCTCGCCTTCGCGCAGGGCCATGTTCGAGAGGATCTCCGCGGTGCAACAGATCACCGGCGCATCGCGGTTGACGGTCGCGTCCCCCGTCATCATTCCGACCCGCTGTGCGCCGAGCACGCGGCAAAGGTCGAAGAACTTCTCGCTCACCAACGCCTTGATCGGTGCCGTGTAGAACGACCGCTCCCCGAGCGCGATCGACCGAAAGTGCGCAGCCAGCGCCACCAGCGACTTCCCGGAGCCCGTTGGCGTGCTGAGAATCACGTTGTTGCCCACGAAGAGCTCCATGACCGCCTCCTCTTGGGCGGGGTAGAGCTCGATCCCCTGATCCGAGACGTACTCGAGAAAACGCGTTAGAAGAGCATCGGCATCGACGTCCGAACCGAGCTCGTCGAGAGAGTGATCAAGTGAAGCCAACGAGTACCGTCCTGTGCTCGACTCTTAGCAGACCCGGTTCGGCGGTGACCTTTTTGCATGCCCGCAGAGCGGCCGTGGCTCGCTGTGGCACACACCCGGTTGTGAGCTTGCTTGGAATTACTTGACTTTTCGACTCTCCGTGCTGGCACCCGTGTTGCGTATCTCAAGACGTCGGGTATCCGTAAAGGAGAGTCGAATGAAGCGTTTGGGGTTTGCATGCGCCCTGGTGGTGGGCGTGGTCGGCTGCGGTCAGAGCAGCGACGGCAGGGACGACCCCTGCGCGCTGATCGATTGCGCACCCGGGTTCACCTGTGAAGAAGGCCAGTGCGTGCCCATCAAGGACTGCATTTGCCCGGCGATCTACGCTCCGGTCTGTGGCGCGGACGGCAATACGTACTCAAACGCGTGCGTGGCAGAGTGCAACGGCGTCGAGATCGTCGATGAGGGCGCCTGCGACGACTGTGAAGACGATCGCGAATGCGAACCCGACGAGATCTGCATCGACTGGCCTCAAAGCGAGCCCGCCTATTGTGTGTGGATCGGTTGCGACAACGACGAGCAATGTCGCCCAGGGGAGCGCTGCGTGATCGATGACATCTGTCGTGCTCCGGCGGCCGTGGGTCCCTGCGATGCCGCGTTCCCGCGCTGGTTCCACAACGTCGAGACCGGTGCCTGCGAGCAGTTCACCTGGGGCGGTTGTGGCGGCAACGACAACAACTTCGAAAGCCGAGACGAATGTGAAGCGGCCTGTCCGGGCTACGACGTGCCGAAGCTCAGCATTGCGGCTCGAGCGGGCCACTGCGAGCCCGACGTGTTCTGTCCCGAGGGGATCTTCGCACCGGAAATCTACGCGCCGGTTTGCGGCGTGGACGGTGTCACCTACGGCAATCCGTGCGAAGCCGAGCGCGCAGGTGTCGACATCGCGTACGATGGTGAATGTGTCGTGGAGGTCACCTGCCTCGATCGGGGCTGCCCCGAAGGCTGGACGTGCGACTT
>JAPUKT010000159.1 GCA_027295555.1 Deltaproteobacteria bacterium | reverse complement strand
TGGGCTAACTCTGTGGCGGAATCTTCGAGTCGAGCTTGATCACGACCTTGTCGCGGATCAAGTCGTCTGGCATACCCGGGTACGCGATGCCGAAGTCTTGACGATCGATCGCGAACTCCGCACTAACCGATACTCCTCCATCGGCGCCCTTGCTGATGGTCGCGGGGAACGTGATCGACTTGGTCTGGCCATGAAGCGTCAGGTCGCCCGTGATCGTATGCCCGGTCTCGGTTTTCGTGATCTTGGTCGAACGAAATTTCGCCGAGGGGTACTTCGCCACATCGAAGAAGTCCGCCGACTTCAAGTGTTTCGTGAGCTTGTCGCGATCGGCGTAGAGCGAAGCCGTTTCGATCGTGATTTCGATGATGCTGTCTTCGATCGGCTCTCGAAGATCGACCGTACCCACGAACTTCGTGAACCCGCCTTCGTGGCTCCGGGTGACCTTTGCGCCGACGAACTCGACCTTCGTGTTCTCTGGTGTGATGGGAAGTTGGGGGCCGACCTTTGCAGGGGCAGTGTCAGTCGGCTTGGGGGCTTGTGCCTGTTCAGAAGGCGCCTCGACGATGGCGCTCTCGACCTTCGCTCCTGGATTCTCGCACCCCGCAACCAAACCGAGGGCGACCACAAACACAATAGCTCGCATAGATTCCTCCTGTCGGCGGCATATGGTGGCCGATCCCATCCGGTCAAGGGCTTCGCTTCCACAACGCGCGAGAGGTGGTCGGGGTCGAGCTCTCGCCCGCCATCGTGGGCACCTAGACCATCGATCCGTCGGAAATTACTCGCTAAAATTAGATGTAGGCTATGTTTCGCCAAGGTGATCTATTCACTAGCGAGGTAGGCCTTTGTCGCCTAGTCTTGGCCCACCTTAGGGGGAAGGAGTAGCTGGAAATGAGAGCTATAGGTGTATTCATTTTGGTGCTCGCGATGGCGAGCCCTGCCTTGGCCGGACCGAAAAACTCGGTGATCGGCGGCAAAAAGTTGGAGCAGGACATGGTCCACAGCGCCGGCATCGGCTACCCGAGCGTCCTCTACGAGTGGTGGAACAACGGCAAGAACAACCTCGACTGGGGTTTGGGCGGTGAACTGGTCTACGGAGACTTCCCAGCGGCACACACCGGGCGGTTCACCAAGATCGGACTCGCCATCGACGGCATGGTCCGCTGGCATCTCGCGACGAGGGCACATGCCAAGATCACGAACGACATCGCCATCCTGGCGAGGCCGGCCATCTTGATCATGGGTAACCGGGCCGACACGTTCACCTTCGGCATCTCGGGTGAGGCGCTGGTCCCGGTCTCGATGGACGTTCACGAGCGAGTCAACGTCGTCGTTGGCGGCGCTTTCATCATCAAGGGCCACTTCAACGTCGACATCAACAATTTCGGCGAGATCCCTCTGCTCTTTCGTCTCGGCGTAGAGATCAAGGCAAGTGAACGCGTCGAGCCATGGTTCTATTTCGACCTCGGTCCGGGCATCGGCTTCGGCGGAGGCGGTGGTGCGAATGTCGGCTTTGCGTGGCGCCTCGCCGCGGGCACGGCATTCTGGGGTGTCATGGGCAAGAACAAAGGCGCGAGCGACGACGCCTCCACCGATAGCGAGGAGGTCGTCGTGGTTGAAGAGGAGGACATTGTCGTGGTTGAAGAGACCGAAATCGAATAGATTTACGCAAGATCTTCGTTTGGGGGACTGTTCTTGGAAAAGGGGACAGTCCCCTTTTTTGGACTGGGGACACACGACGATCCTAGACAGGACGCGTAAGCCCATGGACGGGCGCTGACCAAGCGTGCATGATGGCTCCCTCGAAAAGGAGCGACTCGTGGCCGACAAAGAAACCTCCAGCTTCATGCGCTCACTTTGCATGGGACGCATCGAACAGGACGTCATCTGCCCCTTCCCGATCATGTCCGACGCTCAGCGGGAAACGCTCACGGACATTTCGGGCGCGCTCGAAGGGTTGCTCGGGCCACGCGCCGAGGACTTCCGCAAGTGGGATGTCGCGGGAGAGCTGCCCCAAGACTTCATCGACGAGCTCAAAGAGTTCGGGATGTTCGGTTTGATCATCCCCGAAGACCACGGCGGCATGGGGCTCGGCAATATGGCCTACTCGCGCACGCTGCAAGAGGTCGCGAAGTACGACGCCTCCGTGGCGGTGACGATCGGGGCGCACAGCTCGATCGGGATGCGCGGCTTGCTGCTCTTCGGCACCGACGATCAGAACGAGCGCTACTTACCGAGGCTCGCCACGGGCGAAATGATCGCTGCCTATTGTTTGACCGAGCCCGGCGCTGGCTCCGACGCGGCAGCCCTCAAAACGACGGCGGTCAAAGAGGGGGATCATTGGATCCTCAACGGGAACAAGCTCTGGATCACCAATGGCGGCATCGCGGACTTCTTCACTGTGTTTGCGAAGACCCACGAAGAAGGCGGTCGCGGTAAGATGACCGCCTTCATCGTCACCAAGGACATGGAAGGCGTCAGCGTCGGTCCCCACGAAGACAAGATGGGCATTCGGTCGAACCCCACGACGACGGTTCTCCTTGACGGTGTGAGGGTACCGGACGCAAACGTCCTCGGCGAGGTTGGCCAAGGGTTCAAGGTTGCCATGATGATCTTGAACAGCGGTCGCACGGGCCTCGGAGGAGGTTCCGTCGGTGCCATGAAGCGCCTGATCGAGCTTTGCACCAAACAAGCCAACGAGCGAAAGACGTTCGGCGAGGCGATTTCGAGCTACGGCCTAATCAAGAAAAAGGTCGGGCAGATGGTGATCGACTGCTACACGTCCGAGGCGGTCGTCACGATGGTCGGCGGAGTGATCGATGCGGGCTACAAGGAGTACCAGGTCGAAGCTGCCATCTCCAAGGTGTACGCGACCGAGTGTCTGTGGAGGACCGCCGACGAGGCGCTTCAGATCGCTGGTGGAAACGGGTTCATGCGGGAGTATCCGTACGAGCGCGTCGTCCGTGACTGCCGCATCAACCGTATCTTCGAGGGCACCAGCGAGATCTTGAGGTTGTTCATCGCGTTGACCGCGATGAACGACGTCGCCAGCCAACTGCAAGAGCTGTCCTCCACCATGAAGGACATCTTCAATCACCCGATCAAGGGCTTCGGCGTCCTATCGGACTACGCACGGAAGCACGCCGTGCTCCGGACGGGAGTCGGCGGAGAACCGGGCTTCGAGAAGCTCAACGACGCCATTCAGGAGCAGGCCAAGATCTTCGAAGAGGAAACGCGGTATCTCGCACAAGCTACCGACCGAATCCTTCGAAAGCACGGCAAAGGCATCATCGGCAAGCAGATTGCGAGCCATCGCTTGGCGGAAATCATGATCGACCTGTTCGTGATGGCATGCACCATCAGTCGTGTTCAGGGCTCGATCGACGCCAACGGAGTCGATGGAGCAGCGCTCGAGATCGACATCCTGAAGGCGTTTACCCGCGGGGCCAAGATCCGCATCAAGCACAACTTCCGGCGGATCGACAGCAATGACGACGAGATCGTCAAAGCCCTCGCCGATGACGCATTCGAGGCGGAGCGCTTCCGCTGGGACACAATATAGTGTGCGAGAGATTTTCGTTTGTGGTCGAGCGCCCCCGCAGCGAGCGACTGAGAGGTACGTTTGTA
>JAPUKT010000158.1 GCA_027295555.1 Deltaproteobacteria bacterium | reverse complement strand
AACATCATCTTGATGGCGACGACATTCGTGAACCAGCCGACCCCGGCGCTGATCACGGGGATCAGAAGGACGATCCAGTTTTCTTGAATGCGGGTTAGCAACTCCATCGAACTTTGCGGCTTTGAGCAGCAGCTCCCGCTCCTTCATGGCGCGCATAATGGCCGACTTTTCACCGGCTTTCACCTCAATTTGACTGGATCGGGACGGATCGCCATTGTGGGGACGTGCGGCTCGGGAATCTATCAGGCTCGCCGTTGGCGGTCGTTTCGGTGGGCTTGGCGTTGATGGGGCTGTGGACGCTTGGCTACGGCGCCGCGACCACGTCGGCCGACAAGTCGATAAACGCGCCTGCTGCAATCGATGAGACAGGTGTCGTCGAGGCCGTGAAGTCGACTCAACGCATGGGGCCTCGTCTTCTTCAACCGCCGCCCAATGACAAGCTGGGGCTCGACATTGCTATCGAGGACCGCGACGGCCAGTCGATGAAGACGCTTCATGAAGCGCTGGCTCGGGCGGAGGCTGGCGAGGGCCAAGCACGGTTGGTCTTTTTTGGGGCGTCTCACGTCGCGAGCGACCTCTTCACCGGGCACATTCGACGCGAGCTGCAGCAAAGGTTCGGCGATGCCGGCCATGGCTTCGTCGTGCCCGTGCATCCATGGCGGTCCTATCGGCATCGAGACATCAACATCGACAGCGATGGCAAGCGTTGGAAGACTCATCGCATCCGCGTCGGAGACTCCGAGATCGAACGAGTCGGGCTCGCCGGGGTTGCGATGGCGAGTAGTCGTCCGGGGTCGTTCGGCCTAGTCAGAACCGTCGAGGACGGCGACTACGGCCGAAACGCCGGCTTCTTCGAGCTTTACTATCTGAAGACGCCGCGGGGAGGCGATCTGGATGTCCTGATCGATGGCCGAAGAGCTCGGCGGATTTCGACTCGCGCGTCGAAAACGGAGCCTGGCTATGCGGCGTTTCGGGTCGCTGACGGCCCTCATAGCCTCGAGATCCGGACCGTCAGCAAGCGACCTGTGTGGCTTTTCGGCTTGACGGTCGAGCGCGACCAGCCGGGAGTTGTCGTCGACACCCTCGGCATCAACGGGTCGCGCGCACGCTATCAGCTCTTGTGGGACGACGTCCTCTATCGGGAACATCTTCGGCGCCGCGACCCCGACCTCGTCGTCTTGGCCTATGGCACGAACGAAAGCGGCGACGAGTCGCCTGTGGAAGACTACGAACGTAACCTGCATGCCGTCGTTCAACGCATGCGTGACACCGTCCCCGATGCTTCCTGCCTCTTGATCGGCCCGTCCGATCGTCCAATGCAGGTCGAAGAGCGCGTCTTCGAAGATCGTACTCGAACCGCAGAGTTGATCGAAGTGCAGCATCGTGTCGCACTCGAATATGGGTGCGGCTTCTTCGATCTCGTGGCGTTCCAAGGGGGCGCTCTCTCGATGGTGCAGTGGGCGGCTAGCGATCCCGCTTACGGTTCGCAGGATCACATCCACTACACGCGCCTCGGTTATCAACGATTGGGCGAGGTGCTGCTCTCTGCGTTGCTCGAGGGGATGCCGGCTTCCGGCGACTCTGATGCCGAGATGGGCTCTACCACGTCGGCCGATGCGGGCTCTTCCGACGAGCGGTTGGCCAAGTAGTCGGCGAACCCCGCCAAGAGAGCCTTGTAGAACATGTTGCCGATGATCTCGTAGCCTGCAGGGGTCGCGTGTCGGAAATCACCCATGGCGAGGCGGGGTCGCGCCCTGTACCACCGTCGCATCGCATCTTGTCCGCCCATCGCCTCCCATGTGTTGTAGAAGGCGCATCCTGCCTCGAAGGCGGCCCTACGCTGGGCAGCGACGATTCGTGGGATCGTCTCCATCGTTCTGATTCGGCCGCGCTGGCGTGAGGCTTGGTCGAGCGGCGCAAACACCAGGCAACCCAGGTCCTCGCGTCCCTGGCGGACATGAGCGAGAACTCGGGCGTAGTCTTCGTAGAAGACCTCTTCAGTCTTGTCGTCGCTCGCCTCGTTTCCGCCAAAGCCCAGCACGAGGAGGTCGGTGCCGCGCTGCCGCAGCTGATTCGCGATGTGTTCCTCGTCGAAGTTGAGAATCCGATTGGCGCGCGCTCCGATCAGGCCGAGCGAGTCGTAGACCACCCCTGGCCCATCACGTTCGACGACTACGCCGTAGAAATGAATCGGACCACCCTTCGTGTAGCGGACGTGGATCTGATGCGGACCGTCAGGGGCTTCGATCGAATAGACCCCATCGCCGAGCTCGGGAGCCTTCGTCGAAACCTGCTCCCAGTCGCCGCCATCCAATCGCACGGAGAACGTTCCGCCGCGTGGCTGCTCCTGGTAGTAGATATCGAAGCGTGACGCTTTGGTGCCGAACTCCCCACGTTGGGCGGTGCCGACACGGGCCCACGCGCCTCGCTGCGCTCTCGATTGGACGCCTCCGTACCCATAGTGCCCGTGACGGTCTTGTCGACGCGCGACTTCGCGCGTGATCCAGCTGTCTTCATTGGAGGACTGGTGGATGCCCCGGTGCTTGTAAGGGATGTATCCCTTCGCCGCGATGACGAACCCGTGTCCGGCATCACCGAAGCGGCTTTGAAGCTGTTCACGCACCGTCGATGTGATGAGGTCCGTGGCAATGCTCGAATCTCCGTAGTGCCCGACTCGCGTGATGGCGCCGGGTTCTTCCTTCGCGGTCTTTTCGAGCGCGCGATAGAAAGGGGCCATCCCACGCCCGGTCGGGTCTTCGATGAAAATCGAGATTCCCGCGTACTCCGAGGGGTCGATGGCGAGGCCGCCTTCCGGTTGGATTGGCTTGGCAAAAGGGGCGACGCCCAAGTTCGCGGCTACTGTTTCTCCGACGATCTCGGCGAGCCGGTCCGCCGTGATCGGGCTCGTCGTGGAAGTGCGATAGGAACCACCGTGGCCTGCGAACGCCGGGATCTCTCCCCATTGCGTGAAGAGCCGCGCGATCGGAATTCCCTCCTCACTCGGAATCCACGGTCGAAAGGTATGAAGCGGCGTAACGACGTAGGTCAGCGTGCAGGCAACCAACATGAACACGGTCACGATCGTGAGGTGATGAAGGGGAGTTGGTTGTGTGAGGGTTCGTTTCATCAGAATTGGAAATAGATGTAAGGGACGACTTCACTGGTCGCGACGAAACTGAGCGCGAAACCGAGGCACGCGAGCGCCAACCCCTGGGCAGATGCGGGCATGGCCATGAAGCGCATCTCGATCGACTCGAACCATCGTTTGGGGGTGTAGTGGGCGAGGAGGCTGACGATGAGCATGGCCCACACACCGACCGAAATTTGAGCGACCGTGTACGTTCCGCTCCCGAGGCGTGCTGTCACGTCGACTGCATTCTGAAGACTGGTCGCGCGGAACAGAATCCGTGAGAACACCACGAACTGCAGCGCCCAGAACACCTTGAAGGCGTGGACGTGCCACGCATCGACGGTGTCGCGGGTCCGCCCCGACCGACGATAGAAGAATCGATGGATGACCATCGCCATGGATTGCAGAATCGCATAGACCACGAAGGTCCACGATGCCCCATGCCAAATCCCGATGAGGAACATGGTGAGCCACAGGTTCCAATACGCGCGGACCGGGCCGACACGCGAACCGCCCAGCGGAAAGTACAGGTAATCGCGAAGCCAGGTCGAAAGCGTGATGTGCCATCGTCGCCAGAACTCCGCCGGGCTTGCAGACTGATAGGGGCGGTCGAAGTTCTCTGGAAGCTCGAGCCCCATGAGCTTGGCCGAGCCACGTGCGCAGTCGGTGTATCCGGAGAAATCGCAGTAGATCTGGATCGTGAAGCCGTACAAGGCGACGACGACTTCGGCGCCGGTGTAGAGCGCTGGCTGATCGAATACGCGGTCAACGAGATTGACTGACAAGTAGTCTGCGATCACGACTTTCTTCACGAGCCCGGTCGCGATGAGAAACAGGCCCTGAGTGACCTGGTCGTCGCGCAAGGTGATCTTGCGCGCCAGTTGGGGCAGCAGCTGAGAGGCGCGAACGATGGGGCCGGCCACCAGTTGGGGGAAATAGGTGACGAAGACCGCGAACTGGAAGAAGTTGCGCGTCGGCTCGAGCTTCCGCCGATAGATGTCGATCGTGTAGCTGAGAGTCTGGAACGTGTAGAACGAGATGCCGACTGGAAGGAGGACGTCGAGGAAAGGCGGGTGCTCGATCGTGATACCGAACAACAGATGCAGGACGTCGCCCGTGGCTTGAGACGCGAAGTTGAAGTACTTGAAGGCGCCAAGC
>JAPUKT010000157.1 GCA_027295555.1 Deltaproteobacteria bacterium | reverse complement strand
TGAAATAACTTCTGTATCACTCAGCTCCGGGGCTACCTCGTCGAAGGTATGCGGGAATATCCAGGATCGCCTCGTCATGTAACGCAGATGCTCCAAAGGCGCGTGTTCCGACCGTCTGCGGGACGGTGGTGGGCACACCCTCGAGCGTCGAGCTGAACTCCTCCCCTTTCAGGACCGCATTCCGAGTAACCCGGGTGGGTGATGCGTTCTGAGATCCGTAACCTTGAGACACCTGGTGCATCCCGAGTGGGATCGGCACATGCGTGACCTCCTCGAAGCCGGTCGCAATCACCGTCACTTTGACCGTATCGGAGAGGTCGGCATCGGTGACGACACCGAAGATGATCTCCGCGTCCTCGTGGGCCGACTGCTGAATCAGTCCGGCCGCTTCATTGATCTCACGAAGCTTGATGTCCGGTCCGGCCGTGAAGTTGATCAGAATGCCAGTCGCACCCTGCACCGACACCTCGTCGAGCAATGGCGAGTTGATCGCCATCTCGGCGGCTTCGAGTGCGCGCCGATCACCCTTGGCGATGCCGGTACCCATCAAGGCGCGACCGTTGCTCTTCATGATGGTCTTCACGTCGGCGAAGTCGACGTTGATCATACCGGCATTGATGATGAGGTCGCTGATGCCCTGCACCGCCTGAAGCAACACATCGTCGGCGCGCGCAAACGCGTCCAACATCGTGATGTCGTCGTCGCCGAGCGACATGAGCTTCTGGTTCGGAATTGTGATGATGCTGTCGATCGAGTCGATCAGCTCGGAGATCCCGCGCTCCGCGTTCTTCGCCCGCCTGCGCCCTTCGAAGAGGAAGGGCCTGGTGACCACACCCACGGTCAGCGCGCCCTGGTCCTGCGCGACCTGTGAGATGATCGGCCCCGCGCCGGAGCCGGTGCCGCCACCCATGCCCGCGGTCACGAAGACCATGTCGGCCCCTTCCAGCACTTCCGATAGACGCTGCACGTCCTCGAGCGCTGCCTTGCGACCGACGTCCGGGTTGCCACCCGCTCCTAGACCGCGCGTGAGCTCCAGGCCGAGCTGGATCTTGACCGGCGCGAGACTGCGATCGAGCGCCTGCGCGTCGGTGTTCGCCGCGATGAACTCGACACCATCGAGCCCTCTGCGAATCATGGTGTTGAGCGCATTGCCGCCGCTGCCGCCGACGCCAACGACTTTGATTCGCGCATGAAGCTCTGCGTCGTCCGCGAACTCGATCGAGATAGCCATCGATTCCTCCTCAGAAAACCTCTCTGAACCACGCACCGAGCTTTCGGCCTAGGCCGCGACTTGCGGCCACGTCCACCGTTCGCTCGGGCGTCGTCGTTCCCGTTACCTGGTCCGCGCCGTGCTTCACCAACCCCACGCCGGTGGCGTAAGAGGGGCTCTTCACGACGTCGATCAATCCGCCGATACCTGTGGGCGCCCCACGACGTACTGGTAGGCCGAGCACTTCCTCGGCAAGCTCAGGCAAGCCATCCAGAAGCGTCGTGCCACCAGTGACAATCGCTCCAGAAGCCAACATGTCCGTGTAGCCGGTTTCGGCGATCACGTGACGGCAAGCCGCAAAGATTTCCTCGACGCGCGGCTCGATGATGTCACAAAGAATGCGACGCGGAAGCGACCTGGGGGGACGCCCGCCGACCGATGGCACATCGATGGTCTCATCGTCGTCGACCATGCGCGAGGCTGCGCACCCGTACTTGATCTTGATCCGCTCCGCTTCGGCCATCGGCGTGCGAAGACCCGTCGCAATGTCGTTCGTGAGGTTGATGCCGCCAATGGGGATCGAGCTCGTGTGAACCACTGCGCCATCGACGTAAATGATGATGTCCGACGTACCGCCCCCAACGTCGATCAACACTCCGCCGATCTCTCGCTCGTCGCCACTGAGAACTGCGTGCGCGCTCGCAAGCGGCTGCAGGACGACTTCCTCGACGAACAGCCCGCAACGCTCCGCGCACTTCGTGACGTTCGCGACGCTGGTGGATGCCGCGGTCACCATGTGGACCCGCGCTTCGAGTCGAACACCTGCCATGCCGATGGGCTCTTTGATTCCGTCTTGCTCGTCGACGATGTATTCCTGCGGGAGCACATGAAGCACTTGGCGATCCCCCGGCAGAGGAACGGCCTTGGCTTGCTCAAGGACGCGGGACACATCTTCGGCGGCGACCTCTCGATTGGCGATTGCGGCGACGCCGTCTTGATTCATGCCGCGGACGTGGCTGCCGGCGATGCCAGCGTACACCGCGTTGATCTCGACACCGGCCATCGTCTCGGCTTGCTCGACTGCGGCGCGGATGGCTTGCACGGTCGACTCGATGTTGACGACCACACCCTTCTTCAGACCCTTTGAAGGAACGGAGCCTATCCCGATGATGTCTAGGCCTTCTTCGGTTTGTTCAGCGACGATGGCACAGACCTTCGTCGTCCCCAGATCCAATCCCGCAATGATCTCGTTTTCCGCCATCCCTCGCCTCTGTCTGATCCATACACAAGGGCGATTTGGCGAGACAAGTTTCGTGCAGAAAAAAAAGGGGTAGAATGCACTTTTCGCTCCCCAAAGTTGGGGGACAGTCCCCTTTTCCGTCAGTGCAGTCGGACGGTGACCCGCTCAGGACTTCGAACGTTGTCGAGGTATACGTAAGCGGGCCTCGCCTTTTCCCGAGTGAGACGGGCAAGGACCTGTCGTAGGCGACGGAGCTTCTGCCGATGTTGCCCGTTCCCCAGGCGCACGTGCATGCCGTCGTCGCCGACGAACAGCTCGATGCCGGTCGGTCCCTCGAAGTGAATTTCAGAAGCCGGCTCGAGCTCGGCGAGGCCCGCGCCTTCGTAGTCTTGGAGCAGAGCCATGGAGCGTAGGAGCACCGCCGTGCGGTAGTCGAAGTCGTCGTAGAACCGCTCGGAAGCGATGCCGGTGATGACCGGCAAATCGGCGGGATCATCGACCCCGAGACGCTTGAAGACGGTCCCCTCTTTGCTGACCAAATAGAGCTGGTCGAGTGCGACGAGCGCGACGGGTTTTCGCTCGACCAACTCGATGCGAATGCGGTTCGGGAGCTTACGAACGACGGTCGCCTCCTTCACCCATGGGTGCTGAAGCAAACGATTTCGGGCTTCTTCAGTTGAAATCTCGAAAGCGTTTGAACCTATTTGGAGGCCGGCGGCCCGACGCACGTCGATTTCTTCGAGGCGATGGTTGCCCTCGATCACGACCTCTCGAATCGCAAAGGCATCCGCGGTTCGGGCATACTGCACCGTCTGATCGCCGACCCAGACCACCGCGCCCACGGCAAGACCGAGCAGCGCGGCCTGGCCGACGCGCTTGAGCAGCCCCTGCCTCCGTGCGACCAAGGCTCCAGCCCCCTCGTGGGCGCCTGCCACCCGCTCTCGCCAGCTCTGCTTGGCTTTGGCGGGCTTGGGCTTCTTCGGTACCGGCCGACGACGGTTCTGGGCACGCGGCCTGGCCGTGGCCTGGCGTGGAGAGCGCTTGGCTGGCTTGTTCGCCACCGACGATGGCTTGGCAGCGCTCTTCTTCGCTCCGGCCTTCTTGGCGGGGCTTTTCTTGGCCGGGCGCTTGGCCTTTTTCGGCCCCAGACGCCTACGGCCCGCCGCCGAAGTCCGGCGCCGGTTCACGAGCCGAGCACCTCGAGGAGCTCGGGGCCGGTGCGGGTGATGTCCCCCGCGCCGAGGGTAATGACCAGATCTCCGGGCTGCACCCGGGCACCCATAGCCTCGGCCAATTCGTTGCGGTCCTCTACCAGCGTCACGTCTCGATGTCCGTGCGCGCGAATCGCCTCGGCGAGCCGGCGCGCATCGGCCCCTTCGATCGGTTTTTCGCCCGCTGCATAGACACTGGTCAAGAATAGGACATCGGCCCGGTTGAAGGCTCGTGTAAGCTCATCGAAGAGGTCGCGAGTACGGGTATAGCGGTGGGGCTGGAAAGCGACGACCAACCTCTGTCCGTAGGCGCGTTGGGCGGCCTCGAGCGTGACTTCGACCTCCGCGGGGTGATGCCCGTAGTCGTCGACCACGGTGACACCACCAACCTCGCCGACGATTGAAAAGCGCCGCTGAACCCCCTCGAACGTCCGAAGCGCCGCCCGCACCTGATCGCGGTCGACGCGCAACTCGTCGGCGACCACGATGGTGGCGAGCGCATTCAGGACGTTGTGCTTCCCCGGCATGCGGACTTCGAACTGGCCGAGGCTCTGGCCACGGTGGTCGACGTCGAAGCCGACCGAAAGCCCAGAGAACACTGGGTTGCGCGCACGGTAGTCCGCCTGCGCCGAAAAGCCGTAGGTCACTATCCGCTTGTCGATCTGCGGGAGGATGTCTTGGACGTTCGGGTGGTCGAGGCAGGCAACGACCACACCGTAAAATGGAACTCGATTGGCGAAGCCGACGAACGCCTCTTTGAGCCCCTCGAGGCCTCCATAGTGATCGAGATGCTCGGAATCGATATTGGTGATCACGGCGACCGCCGGAATGAGGTGCAGAAACGAACCGTCGGATTCGTCGGCCTCGGCAACGAGCAAGTCGCCGGCACCCATGGCGGCGCCTGAGCCAAGAGCGTTGAGCTTGCCGCCGATGACGACCGTGGGATCGAGCCCTGCACCTCGCAGCACCGTCGCTACTAAGGATGTGGTCGTGGTCTTTCCGTGGGAGCCGGCGATCGCGATGCCGTCCTTGAGACGCATGAGCTCACCGAGCATCTCGGCTCGGGGGATCACCGGCACGCCACGCCGTCGTGCCGCCACGAGCTCGGGATTCGTCCCGGGCACGGCTGACGAAAACACGACGACGTCGGCCTCGGCGACCTGCTCTGCCCCGTGGCCCACGAAGATCTTCACGCCTTTATCGGAGAGGCGTCGGGTGTAGTCGTTTTCGCGAAGATCCGAACCGGTGACCTCGAACCCCGAATCGAGCAGCACTTCGGCAATGCCGCTCATTCCGACGCCGCCGACGCCTACGAAGTGAATCGACCGAATTCGACCGCGAAACATCCTCGCTTACTCCCACACAGCCCCGTCGACGACAACCGGGCGCCGCGGCCGCGGGGTGGCCGGTCGAAGGGCGACCCCGCCATAACCGAGGCGAAGCATCGGCGCCTGCGCGAGCCCGCTTTGATGCGTGCCTACGGGCGGCTCGCTCGCGGGTGGAACGGGGCCCTCCCCGTGTGGCTGCGCGCCGCCGAGCCATCCGATCATGTCGTCGACGATCATCGCCGCCGCGTCGGGCCGACCGTGCTCACGGGCCGCGAGCGACATGGCCTGCCGCCTCGCCGGGTCGTCCAAGACCTCGGCCACGAGCGTGCCGAAGGCGTCTACCTCGAGCTCGGATTCGCGAATGCAGATCGCGGCCCCTTGCTCCTCGAGGGCGGTGGCGTTCTTCAACTGATGATCGTCCGCCGCGAACGGGAACGGGACGAGAATCGATGGGCGTCCGATCGCGCAAAGCTCGGCGAGCGTCGTGGCGCCGGCACGGGCTACCACCAATGCAGCATTAGAATATGCTCTCGCTATTTCATCAATGAACGTAACTACTTGAGCGTTGATTCCAAGATCTCTATAGGTTCTTGCGACATCCTCGCGCATCGACTCGCCGGTCTGGTGCACGACGCGGAGGTCGCGATCGGCGAGGCCAGCCTGTGCGAGCGCTCTCGGGACGTCCTCGTTGAGCTTGCGAGCGCCTTGCGAGCCGCCGAGCACCAGGACCGTACGCGCCCGGGACTCGAAGCCTTCGGGATCGGCAAGCGCGCGACGTGCGTGCTCGACGAACTCACGTCGCACGGGGTTCCCTGTGAGTCGCGACTTCTTTTGGCCGAACACCTCTGCGGTGTGGTCAAACGTGATGTAGGCGCGGTTGACGAAACGGGAGAGGATCCGATTCGTCATGCCGACATGGGCGTTTTGCTCGAGCAGCGCGGTGGGACGCCCGGTCAACGAAGCCGCAAGCAGCACTGGACCCGAAGCGTAGCCACCGACACCCAGGACGAGATCGGGTTCGAAGCTTCGGATCAGTGACGAGGCCTTCATCGTTGCACCCGGGATTCGCGCGAGGCTGGTGAATCGAGCACCGAGGCCCTGCCCTTTCAGGGGGGTGACCTCGAGAAGATCGAGCGATTCTCCCCGTCCGGGCAGGATGCGGGCTTCGATCCCGCGCGCGGTGCCCACGAATCTGACCTCGAGACTGGGAATCCGTCGCCGCAGCTCTTCGACGACCGCAAGCCCGGGGAAGAGGTGTCCCCCCGTGCCGCCACCGGCAACCATGATGCGTTCGATCATCGTGTACCTCCCTCGGCCGTTCGCATCCGCGGCTTCACTTTCTTTCGTTTGACGCTTTTCGCTGCTTCTTCGGCGGGTTCGACGGCGAAGCGCGAAACGTTGAGAATGAGCCCCGCGGCCGCCGCGTTGACGAGCAGGGATGAGCCGCCGTAGCTGACGAATGGAAGCGCGAGACCTTTTGTGGGCAAAAGCCCCAGCGCGACGGCCAGATTGGTAAAGGCCTGAAGCCCGATAAAGAGCGTCATGCCGGCCGCGAGGTAGCCCGCGTACTCGTCGTGGCTGCGCCACGCCGCCCGAAGCCCGCGGAGGACCACCCACGCGAACGCCAGGCAGAGCGCTGCCACCCCGAGGAAGCCGAACTCTTCACCGACGATGGCGCTCACGAAATCGGTGTGCGCCTCTGGGAGGAAGAGGAGCTTCTGGCGGCCGTCGCCTAGCCCCACCCCGGCCCAACCTCCGGAGGCGAAGCTCAGCAACGACTCGGTGATCTGATAGCCAGCCCCCTGGCGATGCTCGAATGGCTCGAGGAACGCCGTGATGCGGCGCATCCGATACGGAGATGACGCGATCGCCGCGTAGCCGATCGGCAGCGCCACCAGCACGCCGCCCAGTAGGTATCCGGCTTTGGCCCCGGCAGCGAACAACACGACGAAGGTCAGAAGCGCGATCATCACGGCGCTACCGAAGTCCGGCTGTGCCAGACACAGCAACATCAAGAGGCCCATGACGATCACGTGTGGCAGGAACCCGATCGAGAAACTCCGAACGCGATGGGACTTCTTAGCAAGCGAGTGCACCAACCACAGGATCATCGCGAACTTGGCGAGCTCGGCCGGCTGCATGTTGACGGGCCCGATGCGAAGCCACCGCGTAGCTCCCCCGGCGCTCCGGCCAAAGCCGAGGGCCACGGCTAACATGAGCACCACCGCGATGAGCAGGATCGGATAGGTAGACCGCCGCAAGAGCGAGATGTCGATGCGGCTGGAGGCGGCCAGCAGGACGAAGGCGACTGCAGCGAAAATCGTCTGCCGAATCAGGAAGTGGGTGCCGTCTCCATACATGCGGTCCGCGTAGACGGCGCTCGCGCTGTAGACCATCACGACACCGAAGGCGATCAAGCCCACGAGGGTCGCTGCGAGCGACACGTCGATCGGCCCTGGTTCCATCGGCGGCGGCGGCTTCGAAGACGGACTCATCCTGCTCCTCCAAGGGTTGCAACGGCTTGCTGAAATACCTCGCCGCGCTCGGCATACGAGCGAAACATGTCGAAGCTCGAGCAAGCGGGTGCGAGGAGCACGGTGTCGCCCGGCTTGGCCAGCGAGGTGGCCTGGGCCACCGCGTCGTCCATCGTGCGCGCGCGGCGGAGTGCGATCTCGGAACCGGCAAAGGCTTCTTCGATCAGCGGTGCGGCATCACCGAGGACGACGACGGCTCTTCCCCAATGGTCCATCTGTTGCCGAAGCGGCTGGTAGCTGCCGCCCTTGTCGACACCACCTGCGATGAGGACGACTTTGCCTCCGGACTCCGCAAGGCCATCGATCGAAGCCACTGCGGCGCCGACGTTTGTCGCCTTCGAGTCGTCGATGTACTCGACGCCATCGACAGCGCGGACGTACTGCATGCGGTGTGCAAGGCCCGCAAAGTCGCGGAGCACCAAGGCGATGTCGTCGTCACCGACGCCGAGAAGTCGCGCCGCAAGGATCGCCGCACAGGCGTTGGATACGTTGTGGGATCCTCGTAGGCGCAAATCGCCGACGGGAACCCGGAGCGACGTTTGCACGTCGACAAGCACGCCCTGCTCGACGCGAACATCCCCGGCTTGGCCTCCAAAGAGCGCGATCGTCCCGTCTCCCTGAACGAGCTCGCGAAGCTCCGGCACATCCGCCGGGAGAATCGCGTAGTCATCGACCTCTTGTCGTTCGAAGATCCGGGCCTTCGCCGCGGCATAGGCCTCGAAGGACGGATATCGGTCCAGGTGGTCGGCGGTCACGTTCAGGAGCACCGCGACGTGCACCCTGAGCTTCGAGACCCGCTCCAGCTGAAAGCTCGAGAGCTCGACGACGACGAGTCCTCTGGCGGACGCTGCGTCCGTGTCGAGCGCCTCGATCATGGGACGGCCCAGGTTTCCGCCGACGAACATCGGGCGACCGAGCCGGTGACACATCTCGCCGATCAA
>JAPUKT010000156.1 GCA_027295555.1 Deltaproteobacteria bacterium | reverse complement strand
CGGCGTCGAGGTTGCCCTCTTCGGCTTCGACGAGGATGCCGCGCTCGGCGCCCTTTGCGAGGCCTTCTCGGATGATTCGCTGGGTGTGCTCATCGTTCGGGCCGATCGAGACCAGCACGACTTCACCGACACGCGCGTTCTTCTCGGCGGCGTTTTCGGTCAGTCGAAGGGCGGCTTCGAGGCTCCAATCGTCGAACGGATTCATCTTCCATTCGAGACCTTCCGATGTGACAGCCGTGCCGTCGCCACTCACCTTGAGCTTGCTTGCATTGTCCGGGTCGGCAACGCGCTTGATGGATACGAGGATCTTCACGCTTCCTCCTCAGATTGAAGAGCCATTCAGGCTCACAAAAGGCCGAAAAACGCAGCCGGTCTAGGCGGATTTTACACCACTGTCAAGGAGTGCGGCCCAGGGCCTCACGGACGAAGGCCTTTATCTCCTCGAGGCGCGCAAGAACCGGCACCGAGTCGGGGAGCTGAGGAATTTCGGCGCGGTCCTGCAGATACGCGACCAACGGTTTTCCGTAACGAAGGGCGAGCTCCACCTCGGTGCGTGTGCCCCACGCGCCGGGTAAAGCGACCACGACATCGGAGCTCAGTACGTTGATGTGGTTACGAGACGCAATATTGGTGCCTTCGGTTCCGCTGAGATGCAGATGGGTGTGAATCGAGAGCTCCACCCACGGGTTTGGATAGCCTCGAGGAGGGTTCGCGGTCCGAGTGCCCGCTGCCGGGAGAATGCCGATCACCAAACCTTCGCGATCCTCGACTTCATGGAAGGCCCGGCTCACCGCGTCCATGACACCGTGCCCCCCGCCCGTGAGCAAATGCACGCGTTGTCCTGCCAGCCACTCACCGAGTTCTGCACATCGGCCTACATCGGCCGAGGTGCCGGACCCCATCACACCAACGATTGGCAGCGACCTCTGGCTTTCGGGCCTCACGTGTGAAATAGAAGCGCGCCATGACAGCAGATGCAAGGGCCGCTCGGTACGCCCTCATAACCGGCGGCAGCAGCGGAATCGGGCTCGAAACCGCTCGCGGCCTTGCCTCTCATTTCGATGTGGTGGGGATCGTGGCCCGGAATCCGGGGCGCCTCCGGGACGCGGCCAAGGACTTGGCGTCGACCGAAGCGCGCATCGCAACCTTCCAAGCCGACTTTTCGTCGCTCGCCGACGTACGGCGGCTTGCCGGCGACATCAAAGAGAAGTTCCCGGCGCTGAGCGTTCTCGTCAATAACGCCGGGGTTTGGCACAAGAATCGAGCGCCGAGCAAAGACGGCTACGAGGAGACTTTTGCCGTCAATCACCTGGCGCACTTCCTTCTGACCACCGAGCTCAAGGATCTGCTGGTTGCGGGCGCACCGTCTCGGGTCATCAACGTGTCCTCTTCGATGCATCGCCGCCTTGAGTCGATGAACTGGGACGACTTGATGTTCGAGAAGGAATGGCGGGGCTTTCGGGCCTATTCGCATTCGAAGTTTGCCAACGTTCTCTTTTCGAACGAGCTTGCGCGACGCTGGAAGGGTCTCGGCGTCACCTCGAACTCGCTCAACCCCGGCAATGTGCGAAGCCGAATCACGCGAAACAACGCGCTTCTCAACTTGGTGCATCGATCGCCAATCGCGCGCATCCTGGTCCTGTCCGAGGCGGACGGCGCCAAGACGTCGATCCACGTAGCTACGGCTCCCGACCTGGAAGGCACGACCGGGTGCTACTTCGACAAGTCCAAAGAAGTGAAGGCGAACCCCGCGTGCGATGACGAGGCAGCTGGGAAGCGACTTTGGGAAGTCAGTCAACAGTTGGTCGAGGCGGTGTCGTGAGCCGATTCAGCGAGCTCGAAGCCCTCCGAGGAACAAGCTCGCGCAATGGCTCGCGGCTTTGCGCAGGGCTTGCGGATCCGGCTCACCAAGGGCCCAGGTCAACAGGATCCCATCGAGCGCTCCGAATAGGGCTCGTGCGACTACGCGTGAGTTGAGGTCACTCCGAAAGGCGCCCTGCTCTTGGCCCTCGTCGACCACGCTGGCGATGACCTCGATGTACTCCATGAACAGGGGCGCGGCGTACTGCTTCAGCAGTCGTGACGACTGGCGCAGGTTCACGGTGATGACTTCCGCAAGGTCTCGCTGGTCCTCGAGGAGGCCGAGCTGGAGCTCGATGATGCGCGCGATCCGCTGTTCGACCGCGTCGTCGGAGGCGGCGACCTCGCGAAGAATGGTTAGCAGTTGCTGGATCCCATCTTCGAAGATCGAGATCAGCACGTCGTCCTTGTTCTTGAAGTAGAGGTAGATGGTCCCGTCGGCGACACCCGCCGCCTTCGCGATTTCACTCACGCGGGTTGCATAGAAGCCGTTCTTGGCGAAGACCTTGATCGCCGCCTTGAGGATGCGATCGCGCTTATCCGGGGCCGAGCCTTTGCGCTTGTTGGCTGCTGAATGAATCGCCATTCAGTTTTCGGTATCACACCCCGGGGCTACCCGTCAAACGTGGGCGCTAGTGTGGGGGTAGGCGATAGCGTGGGGGCGGTGCCGACTAACCGGCCACAGTCTACCCGATCCGCTCCTCCCCGCGCAGAAGGCGAACGATATTACCCGCGTGGCGGAGGGCGACGAGGACCCACAAGCCTGTTGCCAGGAGGACCGGCCACTCGCGTCCGTCGAGCACCAAGGTCAGCACTGCGCCGACAGTCGCGGCGGACAGCGAGCCCACACTCGCCAGGCGGGTCCATCTCTTCACGACCACGTACGTCAGGAGGGTGACTGCGCCGATCGGGGGTAGCGCCGCCAGCAGGACACCGCCGGACGTTGCCGCCCCTTTGCCGCCGCGAAAGCCGTACCAGATCGGAAAGACGTGACCCACGGCCGCCGCGAGGCCCACGGCCGTGATCCACGGCCAGGGCAGATCGAGCACCCAATGTGCCAGGGCAACGGGCAGGAATCCCTTGAGCATATCCAGCACGAGGACGACGCGTCCCGTGGGCTTGCCCAGGGCTCGACCGACGTTTGTCGAGCCGATGTTCCCGCTCCCGATGCTTCGCAGATCGACACCGCGTCGTTTGGCGATGATCAGCCCGAAAGATATCGAGCCGAGCAGGTACGAGGCGATCGTGAGGGTCGGGCCGACCACCGAGGCATCATACCGCGTCGTCTGGCGGAGGGGACACGGTAACTTTTTTGCCCCCTTGGGCGTGCGCCCGTAGCTTCGGAGCTACCATGTTGTTCAGTGCTCACCGTGAAACGTTCGTTCCGGTGGCGCTTTACGCCGAGCTTGCTGCCGACGAGGAGGTGCTGCCGGCGTTCGTGACCAGCCTCAGCGAGTACGGCTTGCAGCTCGACTCCCTCGCGATCCTCGGCAATCGCCGAACGGATCGTCTCCAGCTGCAGCTCGCCCTCCCGGGTGAGCCGGATCCGCTGTGGATCGGCGCCGAGGTCATCCGGGACCAACACGGGCTCCTGTTCAACGACACGGCCATTCGATTCCTTTCCATGGCGAACGCACACTGGCGCTCGCTCAGGCGTTGGGTTCGTGTGCGAGAGCTCATGATCACCGCGCGGCCCCTGGGCATT
>JAPUKT010000155.1 GCA_027295555.1 Deltaproteobacteria bacterium | reverse complement strand
TGGCTTTGGCGACGTTTTGAGGGCGGCGAAGGGGGTCCTGGACCCGAGCGGGGTGATGAACCCCGGAGTCCTGATCTCCTGAACGTGCGCAGGGCTTAAACGGAAGAGGCGCCCCGAGGGACGCCTTTCCAGTTCGTTCAGCAGTCGTGGTTACTTCTTGGCGTCCTAGCCCTGGCTGTCGCTCGCGGCGCCGTCGCCCACGTCGATTTCCTCGCCACCCGCGGCGTTCCCCGAGTCCATCTCATCGTCGATGCACTCGCCACTACCGTCGCACGACTCATCGCCGCCCAGCGACTCTCCACTCTGTCCCGTGTTGCCCGAGTCCACGCCGTCCTCGTTATTGCCGTGGCCGGCGTTCTCCTCCGGGGGTGCTTCCCACTCCTCCCACTCCGGCGCGCTCCCGTTGACCCGGTTTCCGAGGTCATCCGACAACACAAACATAGAAAATGGGCTTGCGTTGGCCTCTACGAGCCCAAAAAGGCTGACAGCCGCCGCAAGCGCAACCCCAAAAGTCCAACGCTTAGCATTCATATTTCGCACCCCTTTCACCCTTTCAGTATATGGGTAAATTTACAGTCCTCAAGTAGGGTATATTACGGACCGGTCGCTTTATCGCGGGTTGCTCGCTCCGATGATGTCGAGAAACGGATCCCCATCGATATTTCCCGTCGCAATCACGTACCAGGACCTCAGACCGTCATCCTGGACGATGCGGTAGTTGTATTGCCTGCCCTGAATCTCGGTGGGCGACACGCGCGTGCCACCCTCGATCGTGAAACGGAGGGCGTCGAAGGTGCCCGAGTACCTCCCCCAGGTGAGGAGGTATTCACGCTGTGCTAGGGCCAGCGCCCGGAACGTCATCACCGCCTCGGGCCGCTTCGCGCGGGCGACGAACTTGTCGTACCGATTCACCCCCACACTCGCGAGCACTCCGATGATCAAGGTCACGATCATCACGTCCATGAGCGTATATCCAGCTCGCCGTTGCGTCCTCGTGCCTGCTTCTTTTCTGCTCGTCATCATTCATCCCCATGAAGGCTATCGAAGATCGTAATTTCCTGGCCCCAGCATTGCGCCACGACGGCGTCGCCACGGTGAATGAATCCGTCCCGTGTCCCCCACCGCTCCTTGGCGGTTCTGAAGAGGGTCTCGGTTTCTTCGCGCCGTCGTTCGGTCGAGAGGAGCTCCCAGGACTCGTCTACTTGTGCGAAGAGGACCGGAGGCTCGGTATCCGTGATGGAAGCCGAGCTGATGAAACTGGAGAGGCCTTTTGATTCGCTGGCATCTAGTGGTCGAAGTGCTCGGGTCACACTCATGTAGTCGGCCACCAGAAAGGCGATCCCGGCGAAAGCCAAGGCGAGCCCAAGACCACGGCCGAGCTTCTGGAGCCCCCAATTCGACGACAGGCTCACGAAGGCCGGTTCTGCGGTCTTTTTCTCGGTTTCCTTCTGGTGAGGAGCTTCCGACTCGACCTCCGGAGGAGGATCGGGAACCACGCTGAGCACACCGGTGTTTCGGTCGGTGACCTCCTCGTGCTGTGCGCCGACGGTCTCGTGCTGTCGGTAGTTATTGAGATCGCGGAGCAGGTCGTCGACCAACCGATATCGCTGGTCGGCGTTGCGGCATGTGGCCTTGCGAATGATCCGCACTAGACCGGCCGGATGCTTGCTGAGCTCTTCGAGCCTCGATACGTCGCACGCTTCGCGAGGCGGCTCCTCACCCGACACGACGAAGTAGAGGAGCTTGCCGAGAGAATAGATGTCGGACCGCATGTCGAGGATCCGGTCGCTCGCGGTTTCGGGAGCGACGTATGCACCGCTCCTCGGTGCGAGACGGGGGCCCAACAAGAATGGCTTGAGCTCCTCGTCGACCGTGATGTAGCGCGGCGAAAGGGTGCCGACGGGCTCTTCCCGTGCGTGAAAGCGCCGAACGATGTCGATCACCTCCTTGAAATGCCGGAGGCGTTCATCGAGCGCCCACGAGATCCACGGCAAGTCCCGGAACAAGCCCTTCGGCTCGGGCATAGCCAAGATGACGTGCGGCTCCTGCCTGACGATTTCGAGCCCCGACAACTCCGCGTACCGGGCGATGTTTTCGAAGCCGAGCTTTTGACCGTCGGTCGTCACCGCCTGAAGAACGATGACCGCCACCTCGCGGTCCTCTCCGTCCAGGCCGCCATGAACGACGATTCCGGGCGCTCGGAACACGGGCCTCCCGACGAGCACCCCCGCCACGAAAGCATTGGTTGCGGTTTCCTGCATGGTTCCAGTGTAAGTGCTGAAATACAGTGTTGCCAAAGTAAAGCCCCCAGAATCGCGGGATTCGATGAGCCTGTAACTCGGGGGCAAAGTCGTCGTATCGTGGCCGGGTATGCACATCGTCATCATCGGGAACGGGGTCGCGGGGATCGAGGCGGCAATGGCCGTCCGGCAACGTGAGCCCGAGTGGCGGATCACCATCGTCTCCGAAGAGAGCGACCACTTCTTCTCCCGCACGGCGTTGATGTGGGTGTTCAGCGGACAGATGAGCCATCAGGACATCGAGCCACTCGAGCGTGATGTGTACGCGCGCCTCGGGTTCCAGAGGGTGCGGGCCCGCGCGACCGGGATCGACGTCGAGGGCAAGCGTGTGCTTCTCGCCGGAAGTTACGAGCGGATCGCGTACGACCGCCTGTTGATCGCGTGTGGCTCACGGCCGCGACCTAGCCCATGGCCCGGCAGCCACCACCGTGGCGTCGGGAACTTCGTCACCCTACAAGACCTCTCGTGGTACGAGCGCGAGGTGCATGGGGGAACCGGGCGGGGAGGCGATCCGCCTCGCCCCGAGGCGCATGTCAGCGCAAGCAGCGACGACTCGCCGTACCGCTTTCGTGAGGTCGCCTCGTCTCATCGAGGGTCGCTTGCTCGACAGCCCGCAATCATCGGCGGTGGGTTGATCGGCATCGAGGCGATCGAGGTCGTGGTGGCGGCGGGGCTACGCCCACACTTCTTCATTCGCGAGGAGTGGTTTTGGCCGATTGCCCTCGAGCCGCGGGAGGCGAAATGGATCAGCGACCGCCTGGCGGAGCACGGCGTACAGGTTCACCTGGAGCACGAAATCGAGTCGATTGAAGCGGATTCCGATGGGAATGTGGCTACGGTCCAGACCGATCGGGGAGCCTATGATGCCGACTGTGTCGTGATCGCGATCGGGGTGATGCCCAACACGGAATGGCTCGCTGACTCTTCCATTGCGATCGATCCCCGAGGTGGGATCACCGTCGACACAGGCCTTCAGACCAGTGCGCCCGACGTGTTCGCGGCGGGCGATTGTGCGTCGGTCCGGTGGTTCGACGGCGTCGAGCGGCCCGAGCAGCTCTGGTACACGGCGCGCGACCAAGGGCGCGTTGCGGGCCGCCGATTGCTGGGTGACGCAGCCCGCTATGAACGAGGC
>JAPUKT010000154.1 GCA_027295555.1 Deltaproteobacteria bacterium | reverse complement strand
ATTGCGACTGCAGATCGGTGAGAAGCTCTTCGGCACGCGCAAGGTAGCGCTCGATGTGCGCCCGACGCGCCGGGTCCGTCCCGTCCGCGAGCGACTTTTGGATCGACTCTCTCACGAGGCGCATCCTCGCCACCGCATCGGCGTAGTTCTCTCGCTTGGCGAAGTGGCGCGCCTGCACCATCCAGACGCCCCAACGTTTCTCGTCACTGTGGAGACTCATCGATCCTCCAATTTAGGGGCTTTCGCCCTCGGGTCCAGCCGAGCCGCCCTGCCGATGGTAAAGCCACCAGTCTTCGAAGTGGGCCACCCGTCGGATCGACGGGTCCGCCGCAAAGAGACTGTCGGGCGAGGACATTCGCCTGACCAGGAACCAATCGAAGAAGCTCCCGTGCTCGTCGAGCTGGAACAGTTGTGGGCTCCATTCCCACCGCACCGGCATTTTGGGCGGCACGATGGCATTGGGATCTTGGCGCGAACGGTAGCGAAGGGGCGAATGCCCGAGATCGGCGAAGTGAAAGCTGAGCCAGCCCCCGCGCTCCGCCTGCACGTAGGCGGGCAAATGGATGTAGGGGCTGTTCTTCGCCCGAGATCCATGATGGTCGTAGACCAGATAGAGGAGCTTCGGGCCTCGCGGAAGCTCACGAACGATCTCCCGGAAGTGCATCGTCGTCGTCCCGAACTCGCGGTGAGCTTCCGCGGTCGCTTCGCTGATCGGCGCGATGGCGATGGCGGTCCAAACGACGAATCCGAGATGGGCCCAGGTCTTACGGGGAAGATTCGGAAGGAGTGCAGGCAGCAAGAAGACAGCCACCGTAAGCTCACGCGGGTAAACGTACCACCAGGGTCCGATCTCCATCGGCAAGGTTACGTAGAGAGCCAGCGAGATCAGAATGACGGCGACGACGACGCCGTGGGCCGCGAGGATCCAGCTGTCGTTGGGCCATGATCGAAGCCGTACGATGGCAATCGCGAAGAGCACGACGGCCGTCAGCAGAAAGAACAGCCCCGTGCGCCGAAATGCTTTGGCGTCGTCGTCACTGACGAACACATCCGAGAGGTACGTGCCGGCCTCGGAGAACCGCGACCAATCGGGCGGCCAGACCCACCGGATGTCCAGCGAGATTTCGCCCGCTCGCGCGAACCACCAGAAGATGAACAAAGCCGCCGCGATGGAAAAGGGGATGGCCAGGCCTTTGAGGCTGTTGACCCGGCCGCGCATCATGAGCCCCACGATCAGCAAAGACCCGAGAGCAAACGGCAACCGAAACACATGCGTGAAGAACAGGAACAGCAAGCAAGCGATGAGCCACCCCTGAAGCTTCGGAGTCGGTCGATCGACCAGGCGCAGCGCCAAGCCGATGCTCAAGGCGAAAAGGCCGATCGCAGCCAAGAAGTTCACGAAACCCCAGTGCGAGAGCACGCCCCATACCGGAACGAGCCCCCACAAACCGAGGAATGGGGACTTTCGCATCCCCCAGCAGAGCACCATCAACCCGATGGGCATCAGCGCCAGCAAGAGAGCGGCCGCGAGCTTGGTGGCCGCGATGGGCGAGAGCACCAGCATGAACAGCGCAGCCAAGCCGTAGAGGCTGATATAGGGGACCGCGAGGGGCTGAAACACGAACTGCTCTTGGAAGTGCCAGCCTGGGTCGCTGTAATGGCGGAAGACGGAAGCCGACGCCGTATGAAACGGGAAGTCCGTCATCATCGGATAGTCGGCCGCCCAAAAAGGCGCCCCAACGACATACACAATCGTCGCGGCCGCACAGACCCACGCCAGCCAAAGCAACGGCTGAGGGCCGGTGACGCGAGCCACCGGCTGTATTTGCCCCCCCGGCATCCGCACTAAAATAACACGGGGCCGCGCTTATGCCTTGAGAGCTTCCGCGCCGCCGATGATTTCCATCAATTCCGTCGTGATGGCGGCCTGGCGCGCTCGGTTGTATTGCAAAGTCAACCGATCGATCATGTCGCTGGCGTTGTTGGTTGCGGCATCCATGGCCGTCATTCGAGCGCCGTGCTCCGACGCTACCGACTCGAGAAGTGCGCGATAGATCTCGACCTCGACATACATCGGGAGAAGCCTGTCGAGAAGTGCGGTCTGGTTCGGCTCGTAGATGAAATCGCCGAGTTGGTCGTCTGCCAGCTGCAACGACTTGATGGGAAGGAAGGGCTCGACCACCACCTGCTGACTGATGGCACTCTTGAACTCGTTGTAGACGAGGTAGCACTCGTCGAGGTGGAGTGAAGTGTAGTCATCGACGATGTAGCGGCCGATCTCGCCAGCCTTTTCGACGCTGAGATCTTCGAAGACGCCGAGAAAATCGTGGCGGACGCTTGCGTTACGGCGGGCGAAGTAGTCGCGACCCTTGCGGCCAATGATGCCAAAGCTGACGTTGCTGCCCTGCGCATCGAGCTCTTTCCAGCGGTTATAAGCCGCCTTGTTGATGTTCGAGTTGAACGCACCGGCCAGGCCACGGTCGCTGGTGAGGACGACCAACATCACGTTCTTGGGCTCGCGGCGGGCACGCAGAGGATGGACGTCTTCGTCGGCGCTTACGCGCGCGGCCACTCCGCTCAAGACCTCGTGCGTCTTGATGGCGTACGGACGAAGGCGCTCGATGTTCTCCTGCGCCTTACGCAACCGAGCGCCGGCAACCAACTTCATGGCGCGAGTGATCTTCTGCGTGCTCTTGACGCTTGCGATGCGCTTTCGAATGTCCTTGAGGTTGGCCATCTGGCGTTAGTTGTCCTGCTTGGGCTCGAAGATGTCGCCGAAGGCTTTCAACGCGTCCTCGATTTGCTTCTCGAGGTCGTCGTCGATCTTGCCCTTCGACACGATGTCCGCAAGGATCGAGGAGCGCTCGGCCTTGAGCCAGGAAATGAGCTCGTGCTGGTAGCGCCCGATCGACTCGATCGGCAGGGGGTCTAGGTAGCCGTGGGTACCGGCGAAGATCGCGACGACCTGCTCCTCGACCGGCCAAGGCACGTACTGGCCCTGCTTGAGCAACTCGACGAGGCGCTCACCGCGCGCAAGCTGCTGCTGGGTCGCCTCATCGAGGTCCGAAGCAAACTGCGAGAACGCGGCCATCTCGCGGAACTGCGCGAGATCGAGACGAAGCGTTCCCGCAACCTGCTTCATCGCCTTGATCTGCGCGTTACCGCCGACTCGCGAAACCGAGATGCCGACGTTGATTGCGGGACGAACACCCGAGTAGAACAAATCCGACTCGAGGAAGATCTGCCCGTCGGTAATCGAAATGACGTTGGTCGGAATGTATGCGGAAACGTCACCGGCCTGGGTTTCGATGATGGGAAGCGCCGTGAGCGAGCCGCCCGAATCGGGGAGCTTCTTGGCGACGAAGCCATCGCCCTTCTCTTTCACGGCGGCCTCAGCCTCGTGGCGCGACTCTGGTCCGGTGAAAACCTGACTGCCGAGTCGGCTCGGCTCTTGGTCGGACTTCACCACGACCCAGTGCTCGGCCATTTTGGCGGCACGCTCGAGGAGGCGACTGTGGAGGTAGAAAACGTCACCCGGATAAGCCTCACGGCCCGGAGGGCGACGAAGAAGGAGCGACAGCTGGCGGTACGCGACGGCCTGCTTGGAAAGGTCGTCGTAGATGAGAAGCGCGTGCTGCCCATTGTCGCGGAAGTATTCGCCCATCGTGACGCCCGTGTACGGCGCAATGAACTGAAGCGGGGCCGGCTCGGAGGCGCCTGCCACGACGACGGTCGTGTAGTCCATGGCGCCGAAGGACGAGAGCTTGTCGACGACCTGCGCGACCGTCGACTGCTTCTGACCGATCGCGACGTATACACAGAAAACGTCTGTGTCCTTCTGGTTGACGATCGTGTCGAGCGCGAGGGCGGTCTTACCCGTCTGGCGGTCGCCAATGATGAGCTCTCGCTGACCACGACCGATGGGAATCATCGAGTCGATGGCTTTGAGACCGGTCTGTAGCGGCTCGCTCACCGGCTGGCGGGACACGATGCCCGGCGCCTTCACGTCGACGCGACGCGTGAGCTTGCTCTCGATGGGCCCCTTGCCATCGATGGGCTGGCCGAGCGCGTTCACCACGCGGCCGACGAGAGCGGGACCGACGGGGACCTCGACGATGCGACCGGTGCGCTTGACCGTGTCCCCCTCGCCGATGCCGACGTCGGAACCGAAAATCGCGCAGCCGACGTTGTCCTCCTCGAGGTTGAGCACCATTCCGTAGACGCCGCCGGGGAACTCCAGGAGCTCACCCGCCATGGCGCTCTCGAGACCGTAGATGCGGGCGATACCGTCACCTACCGTCAATATGGTGCCGGTCTCGACCACGTCGATGGACTTTTCGTACGACGCGATCTGCTGCTTGATGATGTTGGAAATCTCTTCGGCCCGAAGCTGCATTTGGAATGCTCCTGATTATGCGGTTACGGCGTCTCGCCGTTCGCAAGCAACGTCTCCCTCAACTCGCTCAACCGGTTGCTGATGCTCCCATCGAACACGCGGTCACCGATGCGTGTCACCACACCACCGATCAGTGAGGGGTCTTCTTTTTTCACGAGCACGATTCGCTGACCGGTTGCTCGTTGAAGTTTTTCTTGAAGGCGGCTGTAGTACGCTTCAGCAAGTGGCCTGGCGCTGATCACCTCCGCACGTACCCGGCCCGTTTCGGCCTCGGCAAGCTCCTCGAAAGCGTCCAAGACCTCTTTGAGGTACGACAAGCGTCCGCGGTCGGTGAGAAGGCCGATGGTGTTGCGGACGAGCTTGGAGGTCCCGAGCTTGTCCATGATCGCGTCCATGGTCGCGCGAAGCGCCCCCTTTGCAACGACGGGATTGCGTACGATCTCTCGAAGCTCGGAGCTCGCCTCCCAAGCGTCCGACAAAGCACCGACGTCATCCATGACTTGGTCGGTCTGATTCTGCTCGCGAGCAAGCTCCAAAAGCGCCTTCGCGTAGCGACGTCCGAGCGCGCTCATGAGCCCCCCTCTTGGACCACTTCATCGAGCCGAGCGAGATACGCTTCGGCAAGCTGGTCCTGATCGGCTTCGTTGGTACGTTCGCGCAGGAGTTCTTGCGCTGCTGCGACCGCGGCGGTGGCCGCTTGTTGGGTCAGCTCTTTGCGAAGCTGCTTCATCTGTTGCTCGATGAAGAAGTTGGTGTCCTTGCGCATTCTCGCGGCCTTTTCCTCGGCCTGAGTGACGATGCGATCGCGCTCGGCTTCGCCCGCTTTGATCATGTCGGCCCGAATCTGGAGGATTTCTTCGTCGAGCTTCTCGAGGCGAGTGGCGGTCGCCATGTGCCGGGCCTCGGCTTCTGCACGAAGACGCTGCGCTTCGGCGAGCTCCTTTTCGACTTGGGCGCGACGTGCCGCCAGGGCGGGGTTGCCCTTCTTTCGAATCACCCAGCCGATAATTAGAAGAAGGACGCCGAAGTTGATGAGCGTCCCTAGAAAATCGGTGGTGAGAAGGTCGGAGAAGTGAAGGTCGCCATGAGCGTCCCGCTCGGCGAATGCGACCGTGGGCGAGACGAGCCAAAGCCCGATAAGGAGCGCTGTGACCGCGCGCATCACTGAAGCTCCCGGTTGAGCATCTTCGAGGCGATTTGATTGGCTAACGCAGGGACGCTTTGGTCTATCTCGGCCCGAAGGCGCGCAGCCTCCGTCTTGAGCTTGGCGTCTGCCTCGGCGAGTTGCTTGTTGGTCTCCTCGCGGACCCGTTCGACGAGCGTGCTCTCGAGTCGCTTCCCGTCGGCACGAAGGCGATCGCGTTCCTCGCCAGCCTGAAGTCGAAGTCGGCGCATCTCCTCGTCGAACTCCTCGCTCTCCGCGGCAGCCTCGTCTTGGAGCCGGAGCGCTTCGATCTTGGCGCCCTCGATGGCGTTCTCGCGGGCCTCGAACAACGCGATCATCGGCCGGAAGATGAGAGGGCGAAACAGAAAGAAAGCAACCGCAAAGGTCCCGAGCTGAATCCAGATCGTACCGTCGAGGTCGATGATGGAGCCCTCTGAGAGTAGGGCTGTGAAAAGCACGTTCATCGCAGCGGCATTCCCGGACGGCCGAAGCGGCATCCCACACGGCGCCTGGTGCCGAATCGGAGGTCCGACAAGGAGAAATCCCTAGCGGCGCGCGTTCGTAGCACGGGGCCGAACCCAGTCAAGGACGGGGAGCGGCGCCTCGGGTCGCGCGCTCAGGTCGAGCTGTGCGGCACTTCGGCGACGCGTGCCTGGAGCGCGCGAACGGTCCGTCCAGCGGCTCGCTCGTTCTCTCGACTGAAGATCGAGGAAGGTAGCGGGATGTCGGGGTCGACGCGGATCCTGAAGTTCACCCGAGTTCGGGTGCCCCCATCGATGGGTGTGAGGTGCCACACTGCGCTGAATGCGTCGACATTGCCCTCCAGTAACTTCGCTTCGACGATGCGCACCTGCTCCGACTCGGGACGTTCTGCGATATTGAGCTGACCCCAGAGCGTGATTGCGCCCTTGGCCACGCTGACCTCGATGTAGATCCGCGCGCGGTTCCCACGCTGCGCCAGCACCCTGGACTTGGTGAAGTTCGGCATGAATTGCACGTAGTTCGCGTAATCAACGACGATCGGAAAGACCTCCTCGATCGGCTGGTCGAGCTCGATGACCGCCTGACCCCAGGCGATGTTCGACCCTTCTTCGGGGATCTGCACCGTAAGAACCGGTTGCGCTTCCTCCGCCCGGGCGTCGGTCGTCACCGCGCTCGCGATCCACGCACCTACCAAAGCTCCGATCAAGAATGTCCTATTCATGGCTGCTCTCTCTTCGCCGATTCCCTATGCCGGGACAATGGTGACGTTACGTCAGGTTGACCAGGTAAAGTAGCATTTCTGAATACATTTACCACATAATGGCATAGAAAAATGCGCTAAAGGCGGACCGCTTGCTAGATTTGAACGCGCATGTTCCGAATGAGGGAGATCTATTTTTTCTTAGCGATTCTGCTGGGAAGCGCGATCGTCAGCGGCGCACACGCGCAGAAACCCAAAGTCGTCGTGCTGAGCTTCGCGGGTTCCGGAGGCTCGACTGCACGGGTGCAGCTGCCGGTCTTCGAGATCTTCGTTGGGGTCGGGCCGCGGTTCCGCGACATCAACTTCAACGTTGGAGACGGTTCGGGCGGCACGGAACCTCGGAAATTCACGTCGGGCGCCTACGCCGACGTGGGGGGCTACTTTCTCGTGCGTCCCCTCGGAAGGTCAAATAACGCGGCACCCGAGGGCATCGTCATTCAAGGCGATGGCA
>JAPUKT010000153.1 GCA_027295555.1 Deltaproteobacteria bacterium | reverse complement strand
CGGGCAGGCCGAGATGGCGGAGGATTCGGCGGATGGCACTTGCGTTGCATCTTGCCCCAACGCCACCGCAGCGGCTTGAGGTACCTCCTCCCAACGAGGTCCAAAGGAACGGCCTATGCCTATGTCGCTGACACCGGCAGTTGCTGGCGCTGAGAATCCCTGACTAGTGTTCGATCCAAAAACGTAGTGTGCGAGAGAAAAGATCCGCACACTAGCTAAACACTTCGTCGAGCAGGAGCTGCTGCTCCAGCTTGTGGGAGGCACCAGAGCCCGTGGCCGGGCTGGCGCTCTCGGGACGCGCGGCACATCGCAGGGGCACGTCGTTGCCGAGGATTTCCGGTAGCCGCGCGCGCATGAAGTGCCACGCGCCCATGTTCCACGGTTCCTCTTGGACCCAGACCAAGTCGACGTTCTGGGGGTAGGGGGCGAGGCGTTCTTGCAGCTCGACGGCGCGAAGTGGATAGAGTTGCTCCATCCGCATGATCCCGATATCGGTGATCTCGTCGCGCTCGCGTCGCTCGAGAAGGTCGTAGTAGATCTTCCCCGTGCAGAGGATCAAACGCCTGACTTTGGATGGATCGATCGCCGGGTCGTCCGGGATGATGCGTTGGAACTCGCCGTTGGCGAGCTCGTCGAGCGTGCTCACCGCACGACGATGCCGGAGTAGGCTCTTGGGGCTCATGATGACGAGGGGCTTGCGCCATGGTCGAAGCACTTGACGGCGTAGGCAATGAAAGAGCTGCACCGGGGTCGTCAGGTTGACGACCTGCATGTTGTCCTCCGCGCACAGCATCAAGAAGCGCTCCAGCCGCGCGCTCGAATGCTCCGGGCCTTGGCCTTCGAACCCGTGCGGAAGGAACATCACCAGCCCACTCAGCCTGTGCCACTTGTCTTCGGACGAGGAGATGAACTGGTCGATGATGACCTGGGCGACGTTTCCGAAATCACCAAACTGCGCCTCCCAACAGAGGAGCGCATCGGGGGAATCGAGCGAATAACCCCACTCGAACCCGAGGACGCCGACCTCCGACAAGGGGCTATCGTAGATTTCCAAATGCGCTTGGTCGGGGCTCAGATGGCCGAGTCGGGTGTACCGACGTCCCGTCTTCTCGTCGAAGATCACCGCGTGTCGATGACTAAACGTCCCTCTGCGCACGTCCTGGCCGGTGAGGCGACATCGGTGCCCCTCGACGAGGAGGCTTCCGAACGCGAGGGTTTCTCCCACACCCCAATCGACGCCTTCCCCAGTTTCCATGATCTTCCGCTGCTTATCGAGGACGAAGCGTTTGATGCTAGGGTGGGGGGTGAACCAGTCCGGGTAGCTGGTGAGCGCGTCTAGGATCTCGACCAGACGTTCGCGCGGAAACTTCGTGTCGGCGTCGGGAACGCTCGTGTCGACGCCGCCTCGGTAGTCGGTCCAGTAGCCCAGCATCGTTGCGGGGATCAATTTGTAGTCGCCGTTCTTGCGGGTGTCTTCGAGGGCGTTTTCGAGGTCTCGTTGGCGCCGCTCTTTGATCTCTTCGGCCTGCTCCTCCGTGAGCTTTCCGGTCTTCTTCAGATGCTCGACGTAAAACTCGCGCACCGTGCGCTTCTTGTCGATCGCTGCGTACATCAGAGGTTGCGTGAAGCGAGGCTCGTCTCCTTCGTTGTGGCCGTACTTGCGGTAGCAAAAGAGGTCGAGGACGACGTCTCCGTGGAACCGCTGTCGGTATTCAGTCGCAAGCGTGGCAGCTTGTGCGACGGCCTCCGGGTCTTCGCCGTTTACGTGGAACACCGGGCACCGTATTATTCGCGTGATGTCCGTACAATAAGCCGTCGAACGCGAGTCCTCGGGGTTCGTCGTGAAGCCGATCTGGTTGTTGATCACGATGTGCACCGTTCCACCGGTTTCGTAGGCCTGCAGTCGGCTGAGGTTCAGCGTTTCGGGGACGACCCCCTGGCCCACGAACGCAGCGTCACCATGGATCAAGAGCGGGAGGACGGTGACCCGCTCATCGTCGCCCTTTCGATCCTGCTTGGCGCGCACACGGCCTTCCACCACCGGGTTCACGAACTCGAGGTGGCTCGGATTGAACGCCAAAGTCATGTGGATGTTCTTGCCCCCGGCGGTCTTGCGGTCGACCGAATACCCCAGGTGGTATTTCACGTCACCCCGGCCGATGTAGGCCTCGGGGTCATCGTCCTCGAAGCCAGCGAATATCTGCCGGACGTTCATCTCCATGATGTTCACCATCACGTTGAGCCGGCCTCGGTGTGCCATGCCGATGACCATCTCTTCGACGCCCAGCTCGGAGGCGCGTTCGGTGAGGATGTCGAGCATCGGGATCATGCTTTCTGCGCCTTCGAGAGAGAACCGTTTCGCTCCAGTGTACTTGGTGTGCAGGAACTGCTCGAAGATCTCGGCGTCGGTGAGCTTGGTGAGGATCCGAATCTGCTGCTCGCGACTGAGGTCGATGTGGTTGCCTGTGGTTTCCATGCGTTCCTGCAACCAATCCCTGGCCTCGCGGCTTTCGAGGAACGTGTACTCGACGCCGATGGTGCGTGAGTAGGTGTCCTTCAGTCGTGCGACGATCGACTCGAGTGATTCCGTGGCCGGCCCCGCGAAGTCGCCCGTCGAAAAGATCGTGGTGGGTTCGACGTGTGCGAGCCCGTAGCGCTTCAACATGAACTCGTCCGTCGGGACTTCCCGCAGGCCGAGCGGATCGAGTTGGGCGTACAGATGACCTCGTATTCGGAAAGCATTGATGAGCGCTGACAGTCGGGCCTGGAGCTCCGTCGCCGCCAATACCTCGGAGGAAGGCGGAAACGAAATTCGGCTATCACGCTGTGCTTCGTCCGGGATGGGCGGGGTGAACGACGCTTCGGCCGTCCCGGGGAGAAACACCGAGTTGCGGACCGTGTACTCGTCCGCCTCGTGTGGCCGGAGGGGCACTCCGTTCCCATCGGTCGGCAGTGCGGCAGGGCTCAAGGCGCCCGAGGCGGTGGTTGGCGCGATGATCGTGCCGGCGCTCGAGATTTGCGGCCAGTCTGCTGGTTGCAAGCCTTCGAAGTAGCGTCGCCATGGCTCGTCCACCGCAAGGGGATTGTCCACCCACTTGAGGAACTGTTCTTCGACCAGTCCTTGGTTTACGCCGAAATCTACGGTCATCTCCGAGTTGTCGCCTCACTAACCCCGGTCGCAAATACAGCGTAGCCCGTTCGTTTGCATGGTGCTAGCGACTCAGGGGGCCTGCTGTTGTTGCTGCCGTTCGATCTGCTCTTGCAGTTGCCTCATGACTTCCGGAGGGAGTTGGGGCTGCTGTTGTCCTTGCGGCATTCCCTGCATGGCGGGCATCGGCCGGGTTGGAGGCGGCGCCTCTTCGGACTTTTCGAACGCCGCTGCATCCGGTCGAAGCCGATCAGCCAGGTACTGCGACACGACATAGATGGTCTGGTCGTCGCTGCGGCGTAGGTAGAGCTCGGTGTCTTTGTCGGTCTGGTCGCCGATCTCGAGCACGATGACCTGAGGCTCGGCCGGGGCTTCGGTTGCGTCGGCGGCCTCTCCAGCAGGCGCGGCCACTCGCAGGGTGATCGTCGCTTTGGGCTCGTTCATCCCAGCACGAGCGGAGGAGACCTCACTCGGGGCGAAGCCCGAGGCGGTGAGGCGTGCCGCGGTCGAAACCAGACCCTCCACCTTCTTGGGGTCGAAGTCTTTGATCGGCTTCTGCTTCTCAGCTGGGACCCAGGAGCCATCCTGTCGGTTGAAGCGGAAGGACCCATTGTCACTGGCGAATGCGATTTCCTGCACGTCTTGGGCCTGGACTTCCGTGATCCGGCGATTGCGCCACGTCTCGAGGTTGCGGTCGAAGGGATACCGAACGGAGCCCTTGACCGCGAATACCTCGGTGCGGTCGCCGATCCGGACCATCGTGACCCCGTTGCTATACTTGCCGATCCGAAGCTCGACCGACGGCGCGTCACCAGAGCGCACGACGACCTTGACCGCTTGCGCGTCGTCGACTTCGAGACGGGCATAGTTTTCTGGCCGGGTGGCCGCCACACCGCTTGGGCTCATCACGGCTAACCGATTGAGCGCAGACTCGATGTTGTTCCGGTCGGCGTCCGCATCGAGAGGAACCGTGACACGCCACTCGCCGTCCACTTTGGAGAGGACCACGACTTCGGTTCCGTCTTTGTTGGGCCGCGTGATCTCGAGCGACGTGATAGCGTCTTTGTCGACCTCGATGGACGGAAGCTCGGCCCCAGCGTCCGTCTGCGCGTCATCCCTGGTTCTCACCGCCCAGATCGTCGCGCCGAGCAGAGCGAGAAAGGCCACGGTTCCGATCGCGACACGGTTCTTTCGCCATTGCATCTCGAGCTTTCCCCTTGGTTAGAGTTTGAGGGTCCTTTTCTTGTTCGTGCGCTGCCGCCAGCGAAACAACCCGAATAGCACCACGAGGAACGGAATCCCAAGCGTGTTCAGCCATCGGTAGCCGAGCTTCTTGGCCTCCCAAGACTCGATGGCCGCCTTGCGCTCTTCGAGCGCTTCCTTGACACCAGCTTTGTCGCCCTCTTCGGCCGCCGCCAGCACGGTGCCTTCGGCCGCAAGAACGGAGCTGGGGATGTCGAGGGCGGGCTCCTCCACCGTCTTGGCTCGAATCGCGATGAGGTCCGAATCCGCTGCCAACCAATCGATCGCATTGAGGGCTAGTGCGAGGGCCGCGTTCATTTGCACCTCGCCCCCTCGGGACGGCGGCATGAAACTGTCTTCGAGAAAGGTGCTAGTGCCAGTGACCAGGACGCGCACGTCGACCTCCGATACAGGAGGCGCTTGAATCTGCGTTTCAGCCTCTTCACTCGCGGCCGCGGTGTACGCCGACGGGAGCTTGCCCTCGATCGCCGCCATCAATGCAAAGGGACCCAAGTTCGTGGTCATCCGCCAGTCGCGAGGGTCACGCGGCTCGAGCCCGATCGATGGTCCATCCATTGCCCAGGAGTCGTCGGACGAATTCGCAAGCGTGGTGAGCGTTGCCCCTTCCGGGGCCTCGCCGACCTTCAGCGGTGCCACGAACGGCAACATCGGGGAGGCGAGACGGAACATGACCGGATGCTCGCGCTGCTCTTCCGTCAGTTGGAGGATGGGAATCGGCGGGTATGGAACGAGGACCTGCAGGCCGAGAGGGCCGCGCATCGGAGCGCGGCTGCATTGGGCATCGAGCACGATCTCCGATTGCAACTCCACACCCCATACGCTGATGAGTCGTCCGAGCTCCGAGCTCACGGGCTGGGCGGTCGGCGCGGAGCCCGCGATGTTGACGTTGAGAGATCCGCCAAAGATGCCGAGTGAGCCCCCGCGCATGACGTATTGATCGATGTATTGCAGCTCGTCCGTGGTGAACGGCTCCTTGGGTCCGATGATGAGCAACGCCGCAAGGCCTGGGTCGATCTCTTGAGACGCATCCACTGCCCTCAGATCGTAGAGTCGCAGTGCCGAGCTCAGGCTCGTCAGGCCTTGCTCCAGCGTCGGGCTCCCGTGCCCCGATACGATTCCGATCGGTTTTCGGTCCCCGACGAGCTCCTTGATCGCCGAGGTGAGAATGTACTCGAGCCCGGTCGTGTCTTGGACGATGGGAATGGTCTTCTTGCCGTCCAGGTAGGTGAGGACGATACCGCGGTAGCCTTCGACGACGGCTACCTGGTCCTCCTCGATCTTCTGGTGCGCCACTGGCTGGACGCCATCTGCGCGCGCGGCTTGCTGCTTGTCCGCGTTGTCTGGGTTCACGAAACTGACGACGATGTCGCCGTTCGACGCTGCGACGTACTCCGCCAACAGATCGCGAACGCGACGTTCGGTCGCGTTGAAGGGTGGAGGAAGGTTCTCCGTGAAATAGGCGGTGATCTCGAGACGGTCATCGAGACTCGACGCGAGCCGCTTGGACCCCTCGGCGAGCGAGAACAGTCGGTTGCCCGTGAGGTCGATGCGTGGCGACGGGAAGTAGGCTGCCAACACATTTAGCAGGATGAGAATGCCGCCGACGATCAGCAAGAAGAAGAGCGATTCGCTCGCAGCGCGTCTTTGGACCTTAGACGACATTCATCAACTCCAGCGACGTGACTCCAACGCGCGAAATGCCAATGCCAAAGCGAAAACCGTCATTGAAAGGAAAAACAGGACGTCGCGCAGGTCGATCACCCCCCGTGTCATGCTTTGAAAGTGGTAGTCGAACGATAGCCACTCGAGCACGGATGTGAGATTCGTCGGGAGAAGCGGGAGGAACTTGTCCAGCACCCAGAAGAACACGCTCAAGGTGAGCGCGACGAAAAGCGCAATTAATTGATTGCTGGTCCAACTCGAGGCCATCAGGCCGATCGCGAGGATCGCCGAGCCTTGTAGAAGCAGCCCGAGATAGCCGCCTATCACGGGACCCCAATCCAAATTGCCGAGCGTAGAGATGCTGATCGGATAGAAGATCGTCAAGGCGAGTAGCACCGCGTAGAGCCCCAAGACCCCGACGAATTTACCCAGGATCACCTGCGCCTCGGTTACTGGCATAGTGATGAGAAGCTCGATGGTGCCTGTGCGCTTTTCTTCTGCCAGGAGCCCCATCGTGACGGCGGGCAGCGCGAAGACCAGGATCAACCCGAGCCATCGAAACATCTCTCGCGCGCTCGCGCGACCAAAGAGAAAGAAGGTCTTCCAGAAAAAGAAGCCTAGCGTCAACATGACGATGCAAATGACGATGTAGGCGACCGGGCCGTTGAAGTAGCTCCGGAACTGGCGGCCACCGATGGTCAGAACGTGTTTCACGACGATGCCTCTGCGTTGCCGATGGTGAGCTGTCGGAAAATGTCCTCGAGGTTTTCTCGGTGTCGCTCGAGTCCGAGCAATACCAAGTCTGCTGCAACTGCTGCCCGAAAGATGTCCGCGCGCAGGTCTTGATTGCCTTTGGGAACGACCTCGACGATCACTTCGTTCGCCGACGCTCCTGCGCGCTCTACGACACTTTGAACGCTCTCGAGCGAGGAGAACGCATCGCGCAACTGCGACGAGCTATGCCCGTTTTTTTGAAGCGTGGCGATGAAACGCGGCTTCCCTGCACGCGCGGCC
>JAPUKT010000152.1 GCA_027295555.1 Deltaproteobacteria bacterium | reverse complement strand
TTCGAAAGACTTCGTCCAGTGCGTGGCTGTCGTTCAGTACCTGCGTAACACGCCATCGCTCCCCGTCGGGCACCAATGGTTTTAGTGTCTCGGTGCCCCGCCGAACTCGCTCGACCCATTCTTCGTAGTGCTCGAGGTGATGAGGGTCTTGCTCGATGATCCAGTGGGCTTGGTGGATGTACTGCTCTCTGACCGCCGTTGCGAGGACGAGACTCTCCCGAATCGCTACTTCGTTCGTTTGCATGTTCGCGACGAGCCCGGCCACGTCTGCGATGATGGCGATCAGCATGCCGCACATCGCAACGGCCACAACCGAAACCAACGCAAAGCTGACTGCCAGCCGGCGTGCGATCACCCGTTTCGGCGAGGCCGGCGGGCTGGTTTCATGCTGGGTCGGGATATCTTTGGACTGCATGCATCGTTGCTCCATCGTCGCGATCGCTTGTGCTACCGCACGAGTCGTGCCAGCGATCACGACATCAAATTGAGACCAATTCCAAGAGCTTAGAAGTCGACTCGGTGCGCAGTTGTAACCTCCGTGGACACAAAAGTAACCGATCTGGTTACAGATTGCACCTCAACGCGCCGGATTCGGGTGGAACTTCATCTATTTGCGATGGCATCGGTCTTGCTGAAAGAGGGGTTTTCGGAGAACTCCATGCCCGACTCGAGAGACGACCACACCTGCCCGATGCATCCCGAGATCGTGCGAAACGAGCCCGGAAGCTGTCCGATCTGCGGCATGGCGCTCGAGCCTCGGCGCGTCGCTGTCGGCGACGATGCAGCCAACCCCGAGCTCGCCGACATGACCCGACGCTTTTGGTTAGCGGCTGCGTTAGCGGTTCCGCTCGTCGTCGTGGCGATGGGGGACCTTCTGCCCGGGGAGCCGATTTCGCAGCTCCTTTCGCCGCGCGCGCGGACTCTCTTGGAGCTCGCGCTTGCCACGCCGGTATGCCTCTGGGCCGCATGGCCATTTTTCGTTCGCTTCGCCCAGTCGCTCAAGAACAAGAGCCTCAACATGTTCACCCTCATCGGTCTCGGGGTCGGCGTCGCCTATGGCTACAGCGTGGTCGCGGCGCTTGCTCCGCATATTTTTCCCGCAGCGTTTCGAGGCGCTGGCGGCGAGGTCGCCGTGTATTTCGAAGCGGCGGGCGTGATCGTCACCTTGATCTTGCTGGGCCAGGTTCTCGAGCTGCGTGCCCGCAGCCAGACCGGCGCGGCCATCCAGAAGCTGCTGGGTCTCGCGGCCAAGACGGCGCGGCGCGTTCACGATGACGGAAGCGACGAAGAGGTCCCGTTGGAGCACGTCCGCGTGGGGGATCGACTGCGCGTACGCCCGGGGGAGAAGGTCCCCGTCGACGGGGTCGTCCTCGAAGGCGCGAGCGCCATTGACGAGGCTATGGTGACCGGCGAGCCCATTCCGGTCGAAAAGCACGAGGGCGATCAGGTCATCGGGGCCACGATCAACGGAACCGGGATGCTGATCATGCGGGCCGAAAAGGTTGGATCGGAGACACTCCTTGCCCGAATCGTCACCATGGTCGCTGAAGCGCAACGCAGCCGCGCGCCGATCCAGAAACTTGCCGATGTGGTGTCCGGCTATTTCGTTCCCGTCGTAATCGGGGTCGCGCTCGTGACGTTTGCCGTCTGGAGTTTGGTCGGTCCCGAGCCGCGCATGGCGCATGCGCTCATCAATGCTGTTGCGGTTCTGATCATTGCATGCCCCTGTGCGCTTGGTCTCGCCACGCCGATGTCCATCATGGTCGCGATGGGGAAGGGCGCCAGCGTTGGCGTCCTCTTCAAAGATGCCGAGGCGATTGAAGTACTGAGGAAGGTGGATACGATCGTCGTCGACAAGACGGGCACGCTGACGGCGGGCCGACCGGAGCTGGTCACTGTGGAGGCCGGCCCTGGCTTCGATGGGGCCCGGCTGCTTAGCGCTGCGGCAAGCCTGGAACGCGGCAGCGAGCACCCGCTGGCTGAAGCCATCGTAGCCGGCGCCGTCGAACGTGGGGTTTCCATACCGCAATCCAAGTCGTTCCAGTCCATCACTGGACAGGGTGTGACCGGTCGCGTGGAGGGCCGCGACGTAGCGCTCGGCAATCGCAAGTTACTCGAAGGGCTGGGCGCGTCTGCGGGCGCGCTGGTAGATCGCGCCAACGAGCTTCGTGCCGGCGGGCAGACCGTCATGTTTGTCGTGATCGATGGCGAGGTCGCCGGAATCCTCGGGGTCGCCGATCCCATCAAGGAAGGCACCCCAGCTGCGATCGCCGCGCTTCACGCGGAGGGAGTCCGCGTCGTCATGCTCACAGGCGACAACCGCAAGACAGCTGATGCGGTCGCCGCGACATTGTCGATCGACGACGTGATTGCTGAAGTTCTGCCCGACGAAAAGGCCTCCGCCATCAAGCGCCTGCAGGACCACGGCCACGTGGTGGCCATGGCAGGGGACGGTATCAACGACGCACCGGCCTTGGCGCAGGCTCAAGTGGGCATCGCCATGGGCACAGGCACGGACGTCGCGATGGAAAGCGCAGGGGTGACGTTGGTCAAGGGCGACCTTCGCGGGATCATACGCGCGCGCAAGCTCAGCCGTGCGACGATGGCCAACATCAAACAGAATCTGTTCTTTGCGTTCATCTACAACAGCCTGGGAGTGCCAGTCGCTGCGGGGGTTCTCTA
>JAPUKT010000151.1 GCA_027295555.1 Deltaproteobacteria bacterium | reverse complement strand
CCACGGGCCATCGAAAGCGCGCCGTCCACATGCGCGAGCCCTGTGGTGGTCGTGCGCTCGAGCGGGATGGCGGGACGCATCCGCTCACGCATGGACTGATCGGTTCCGGCCTGAACGACCTCGATTCTGACCGAGTCGTTCGGCTGATTGTCGATGCGCACACTGCGGTAGAACGTGCCGGCGTCGAAGACCGCATCGTCCACGTAGTCGAGGAAGTTCTGCGAGGTGATGGGCGCGGCACTCACATATATCTCCGCGGTGATGTCGCCTTTCGCGGTCTCGATGCGCACGACCACGACGTCTGAAGCCGCCTGAGCGGCGACGGAGGTCGCGAAGAGTATCTGCGAGACGACGAGCAAGGCCGCCGCTAGCAGAAGGGTGCTGGTTCGCCGGCTATTCATGGCATAATCTGTTGAGCTACGAAAACTCGGCACCGCGGCGCGGCCGCTCGAGCCGAGAACGTATGAGCGGCGCTTTCCGGCACGCCAGGGGGAAGCCGTCGCACTAGCTTTCACATTCATCAGTCTCGTTAGTGTGGCAGACGCCCGCACGGTTGACCGGAGCCCCCACATGCCGACCCCAACTCGTTCCCTGTTCCTCCTGCTCACAGCGTCCACCCTGGTAGCATGCGGCGCCGGAGCGATCGACAATCCCGAGGACTCGGCGGAGCACCAACGCATGCACGCCCTTCTCGATCAGTACGCGACCGTCCGCCTGGAGGCCGATGTCTCGCACCTGTCCGCCAATGATCAGGAGGTCGTCCGTCTTCTCATCCAGGCTGTGCAACCGATGGAAGAGGTATTCTGGTATCAGACCTACGGCGATGCGAACGCCGCAGCAGAACTGGCGCGCGGTGACCCGGCGACGCTCGAGTATCTAGGGGTCAACTTCGGGCCGTGGGACCGGCTGCGTGGAGACGAGGCATTCATCGAGGGGATCGGAGCCAAGCCTGCGGGAGCCAATCTCTATCCACGTGATATGACCCCAGAGGAATTCGACGCCGCGGTCGCGGACAACCCTGAATTGGGGAGCCTCTACACGCTCGTTCGCCGTGACGAATCGGGTGGACTGATCGCCGTACCGTATCACGAGCAGTTCGCGCAGGCACATGCGGATGCGGGCGCGAAGCTCAGAGAGGCCTCCGAGCTCGCAAGCGACCCGCAGTTCGCCAATTATCTGCGCCTGCGCGCCGACGCGCTGGAGACCGACGACTATCGGGCGAGCGACATGGCGTGGATGGACATGAAAGACAACCCGATCGACGTGGTGATCGGACCGATCGAGACGTACGAGGACCAGCTATATGGCTACAAGGCCGCGCACGAGGGATACGTGCTGATCAAGGACATGGCATGGAGTGGTAGGCTGTCGCGATTCGCAGCTCTCCTGCCGAGTCTGCAACGCGGCCTTCCGGTCGACGCGCGCTACAAGGCTGAGACCCCCGGCACCGACTCCGACCTCAATGCCTACGACGTCGTCTACTACGCGGGTGACGCGAACGCGGGCGCGAAGACGATCGCGATCAATCTTCCAAATGACGAGCAGGTGCAGCTCGCGAAGGGTACGCGCCGCCTCCAACTCAAGAACGCGATGCAGGCCAAGTTCGATGAGATCATGGTGCCACTCGCCGAGCAGCTGATCGCTGAAGACCAACGTGACCACGTGACCTTCGACGCATTCTTCGGCAACACCATGTTCCACGAGGTCGCGCACGGGCTCGGCATCAAGAACACCCTGAACGACCGGGGCACGGTGCGTACGGCGCTTCGGGAGCACGCCTCACCAATGGAAGAAGGCAAGGCGGACGTGGTCGGCCTCTATATGGTCACGCAGCTCTTCGAGCGTGGAGAGCTGACGGAGGGCTCGATCGAGGACCACTACGTGACGTTCCTCGCCGGAATCTTCCGCTCTGTGCGCTTCGGTGCGTCGAGCGCGCACGGACAGGCTAATATGGTGCGCTTCAACTACTTCCAAGAGGAAGGCGCATTCACGCGGGACGCAGCATCCGGAACCTACCGAGTCGACTTCGAGGCGATGCGCGCCGCCGTGGACGGCTTGAGCGAGCTGATCCTGACGCTGCAGGGGGACGGCAACTACGAGGGCGTCGATGAGTTGATGCTAGAAAAGGGACTCGTGCCACCGGAGCTACAGGGCGACCTGGACCGGCTCGACGCACTTGGCATCCCACGGGATATCGTGTTCGAACAAGGAATCGGGGTATTGTTCGGGCGCTAGGCTTCTCGCTGGCCCCTACGACGTCTCATCGAAACAAGTCCTTCGCCAACATCCCGTGGATGCCCTTGGTGCCATCGACGAGCTGCGTGACGCGGAGGTCGAGCGCGACCGAGCATAGGATATACGCGTCGCCGGGGTCCAGGCCGTGCTCCGCGACGATGAAGTCGACCATTTCCTGCGTGGCCATGCGTGCAGCCTGATCGAGGTCGGGATGGAGGCCCATCGACATGTAGTGTGTCGGTGTCTCGGCGCGGGGCCAACGGAGACCC
>JAPUKT010000150.1 GCA_027295555.1 Deltaproteobacteria bacterium | reverse complement strand
ACACCGATGCCGCCACCGATTTAGAGGAAACAATAGTCGGTCAAATTGATGATGGACGCGCCCGAGAACGTGAAGTCCATGGTGTTCTTGGAGGGGTTCGGTACGAAAGCAGCGAACTTGTCTCCGTTGCGGTAGCGAAAGTTGATGTTCATGTCGATCGTGAAGAGGCCGAAGAGCTCGAGCACCCGCATAGGAAGCCCTGCGGTGAGGGAGAAGTCGGTATTGCTCGGCAGCAGCAACACCAGATCCACGGCTGCGAGAAACGCCTTCTCTCCTTCGTGGAACTGGTAGCGGGCGTACACAGGGATGTCGCCGTAGCTCGCGTTGGGCGAAAAGATGACGGAGATCAGCCCGATGCCGCCCGGCGCTGGTACCGCCCCGGTGAGCTCCGTGCTCAGGCCGAGCTCGAGGTTCTCGACCGGACTTATCGCGCCACCGAGGTCGAGCGACGAAAATGTCCCGGAACCGGGCACGCCCCCGACGGTCAGCCGGCTGTCGGCTCGGACCATTCCCGTGTCCAAGACGAGGGGGCGCCGCGCGAATCGCGTGGGGTACCCGTGGAACGTGGCGATCTTCACCTCGTCCTCGGTGACCGGAGCTTCGTCAGAGTCGGCGATCACATCCGTCTCGACCTCTTCGGCCTCCTTCACCACCTCTTCGTCCACCACCTCTTCGTCGTCTGCGTATGCGAGCCCCACTGGAGCCAGCGAACAAGCCAATCCACACACTAGAGCAATCCGCGGCATACCTCTCCCCGATGAATTCCGGGGGAGTCTATCCGTTGTTGCACGATCTCCGTGAGCTTTTTTGCCTCTAACCCCAGATCTGGACGTATTTATTGAGCGCGAACCGCCAGAATCAGGAGCTCTCCGTCCTCGGTTCGGGCTATGTGCAACGCCCAGGGGCGGCAGCAGACGTCGCAGTCCTGAACGAGCTCGCCCTGCGTTTCCGGGTCCACGTAGATTTCGACGCGCTCGAAGCAATAAGGGCAAATGACCTCGGAAGTATCGTCCATTGGATGACCCCGACTAGGGCCATGGTCACCCTTTACGCGATGTGTTTACGCGAGGCCAGGTGTCGGTTTAACCTCCGGAATCCATGACGCTGTCGCTGCAAGAGATCTCGGACCGACTCGAGATTCAGGATTTGGTCTACAACTACTCCGCAATCATCGATCAGAAGCGCTTCGATGAACTTCGAGACATCTTCACCGAAGATGCGCACATCGACTTCAGCGCGCTCGGGGGGCCCGTCGGAGGGCGCCAAGAGATCATCGCGTTTCTGCACAAGGTCATGGTGATGTTTCCGAACCACCAGCACCTCAATGCCAACGCGCAGATCACCGTGAACGGCGACACCGCGACCGGCCGCGTCATGTGTTTCAACCCTCAAGAGATCGCGATGCCAGAGAACAAGACGCACATTTTCATGTGCGGCCTCTGGTACATCGACGAGTACCGCAGGACCGATGCCGGGTGGCGCATCAGTCGGCGTATCGAAGAGAAGAGTTACGTCTTCAACATGCCTTAAAAAGCGCGGTCGGTGACGGGGACGTAGTCGCGCTGGGTGGCGCCGGTGTAGATCTGGCGGGGACGGCCGATCCGGACGTCGGGGTCTTCCATCATTTCTCTCCAGTGCGCGATCCAGCCCGGGATGCGGCCGAGTGCGAACAGCACCGTGAACATCTCGGTCGGGATGCCCATGGCTCGGTAGATGATCCCGCTGTAGAAGTCGACGTTCGGGTAGAGCTTTCGCTCGATGAAGAACGGGTCGGAGAGCGCGACTTCCTCGAGCTGCTGGGCGATGTCGAAAAGCGGGTCCTCGATATTCAGGTGGGCGAGGAGCTGGTCGGCGTACTTCTTGAGGATCATGGCGCGCGGATCGAAGTTCTTGTAGACGCGGTGGCCGAAGCCCATGAGACGGCGCTGGCGGTCTTTGACCTGCCGCATGAAGGCACTGGAGTCGCCGCCTTCGTCTCGGATTTCCTCGAGCATCTCGATCACGGCTTGGTTCGCACCGCCGTGGAGCGGCCCCCATAGGGCGCAGATGCCTGCACTGATGGCGGCGTATAGACTTGCCTGGCTCGACCCAACGAGGCGCACGGTCGAGGTCGAGCAGTTCTGCTCGTGGTCAGCGTGGAGGATTAGCAAGACGTCCAGCGCTTTGACGAGCTTCGGGTCGGGCTCGAGCGTCGGCTCCGCAGGGTGCGAGAACATCATGTGCAGGAAGTTCGCGCAGTAATTCAGCTCATTGCGCGGATAGGCGACGGGACGCCCCTGCTGCTTCTGAAAGCTGAAGGCCGCAATTGTGCGGAGCTTCGACAGGAGGCGCGCGATGTGTTCGTGATTGTGAATGTCGGGCTCGAGGCTGTCCGGGTAATAGGCCGATAGCGAGCACACCATCGACGACAAAATCGCCATCGGGTGGGCTTGCGAAGGATACCCGTCGAAAAAATGGCGCATGTCCTCGTGCAACATGCTGTGATACGTCAGCGACCTCGAAAAATCCGCGAGCTCCGTCTTCGTCGGCAAGTCGCCGTAGATCAGCAGGTAGGCGGTCTCGACGAACGTGGAATGTTCGGCCAGCTGCTCGATGGGATAACCTCGGTACAACAAGATACCTTCTTCCCCGCTGATGTAGGTGATCTCACTCGTCGTCGCCCCGGTGTTCATGAAGCCCGAGTCGAGGGTGATGAGCCCGGTGTCTTTGCGGAGGTTCCGAATGTCGATGCTGCGCTCCTTGAAAGAGCCTTCGACTATCGACATTTCGTAGCTGGTGTCGTCGTACCGCAGTGTCGCTTTCTCATTCATGTTGAAATGGTTCTAACCCGCTCCGGAGAGCCGGGCAATGACGACCCGATGCGCGCCGAGCTCGCCGGCTAAGCAGCCACCGACGGCCCTTGGTAGGTGTCGCTCCCGAACGCGAGAATCGGCCCGAAGATGAAGGCGAAAAACCAGAGGCCGAAGCCGTACAAAGCACCGTGGCCAAACGACTTCGACAGGTCTATCGCCACGATGATCGAAATGATGAAGCCCACCACCGGGATGATGAACAGGATCACCCACCAGATGGGACGGCCGACGATCTCCAGCAACACGATCACGTTGTAGATGGGGATGATCGCAGCCCACCCGGGCTTCCCCGCCTTCTCGAAGATCTTCCATACGACGTAGATGTAGAACGTTGCAATCGCGAGACAAACCAAGAAGCCGAGCACGCTGCCGTCACCGTTGCCCATATTCCCCTCCTGACCGCGACGCCCGAAGGTCGCGTGTATCGAGAGTACCAAAGTCCTGTCGCAGGTCGAAGAATCCGCTGGCTAGCCGAGCTTGAAAACTTCGACCGCGTTTTCGTGCAGAAAGGCGCGGCGGCCCTCATCCGACAGGTCGAGCATGTCGAGCTGGCCGATGCACTTGTCGGGGGGGATCATCGGCCAGTTGCTTCCGAAGAGAACTTTGCGTCGACCCGGGCCCCGCATGAAGCGAACGAGCGCTTCTGGGTAGCGCTCCGGGGTGTATGCCGAGGTATCGATGTAGACGTTCTCGTATTTGGTCGCGAGTGCGATCATCTCGTCGGTCCATGGATAACCGATGTGACCGCCGACGATGCGGAGCTCGGGAAAGTCGCAGGCAACTTCGTCCAAATACGGGATGGGGCGCCCGGGATCGCTCGGTCGGAGCGGTCCTGCATGGCCAACCTGGAGGCAGAACGGAATGTCGAGCTCCACGCACTCCGCATAGATCGGATAGTATCGGCGGTCGTTGGGAGGTAGACCCCAGAGCCATGGCAGAAGTCGGACCCCGACGAAGCCGAGCTCTTTCACGCAGCGACGTAGCTCGCGCACAGCATCCATCGGCCGGTGTAGATCGACCGACCCGATCCCGATCAGTCGGTCGGGGTGAGTCTTGACCGCCTTCGCAACCTCGTCGTTCGATAGAAGGGGGCCTGTGGGGCTCCACCAGGCCGATACGAGCGCACGTGTCACGCCTGCGGCATCGAGGGCCGACATCGTGAACTCGATCGGGATCTCTTCGGGAATGGCGCCGAGCTTCATCCAACGTCGCAGCGAGGCAAACATCTCATGACCGAGGAATTGTCCGGTCGGGTGTTGAATCCACACGTCGATGATCGGTTCTGTCATGCCCCAATACTCCGGCCACCGACGCTTTTGGGCAAGCCCCCTTGCGTGCCAGATGCCTTGTTCCTAGTATCGCGCGCATGATTTACAGCATTCGTCGAATCACGATGTGGGTAGCGCTTGGCCTTGCGCTCGCTCTGGTCAGTTGCGGCTCCAATGACAGTAGCGGCACAGGCGGCTCTGGCGGTTCCGCGGGCACCGGCGGTATGGGTGGATCCGCTGACATCCCGCTGCGAATCCTCGTCACCAACGACGACGGGTTCCAGGCAGAGGGGATCAATGCGATCGTCGAGGCACTGATCGCGGACCCCAACAACGAAGTCGTCGTCTGCGCACCCAATGGCGATCGAAGTGGTAGCGGCGATATGACAGGCCCGTCGGAGAGGTGCGGCAACCTGGACGTCACAACCGGGACGACGGCGAGCGGGTATCCAGCCAGCGCAATCGACGGATGTCCTGCAGACGCGGTGAACTATGCGCTCGACAATCTCTATCCCGCGGACGAGCCGCCCGATGTCGTGCTGTCTGGCATCAATGATGGCCAGAATGTCGGCAACATCGGCGCCGAGGGGCTTCTTTCGCAGATCTCGGGTACCGTTGGCGCTGCCAAGACCGCAGCGCGAGGTGGAGTCCCGGCTCTCGCGTCCTCCCAAGGGGACGGCGACCCGGTCGATTTTCCTGCCGGCGTCGCCGAAGTGCTCCTTTGGCTCTCCGAGCATCGAGTCGCGTTGGCCGAGGGCAACGTTTCGACGACGAACATCGACAGTCTCAACATTCCGAGTTGCGATCAAGGCTCCATTCGAAATCCGTTGGAGCCGCTCGAGGTTCCCCTAGCTACCGAGAACCCAAACGGGTTCTCGCTCATCGGGTCGCAGGACTGCCAGGCCGAGGGCATCGATCCCGACACCGACGTAAACGCGTTCTTCACAGGCTGGGTCACGCTGACCCAAGTGCCGGCTAACTGAGGTTTGTGCCGATGGGACTCTTGTCGTAGGCTTGGCCCCGATGACTACCCATAGCTTCAATCTTACGGTAATTCTCTACGCCGGCCTGGGCGTCGCCCTAATAGGGTGCGGGACCGCCGGCAGTGAAGGCACGGCCGG
>JAPUKT010000015.1 GCA_027295555.1 Deltaproteobacteria bacterium | reverse complement strand
CGCGAGGTGACGGGCGGCCTTCATACCGACCAGCCCCATGCCGGACTCGCGTACCTTGTCGAGCACAGGCTGGAGGTCAGCCATCGGCTTCGTTCCCTCGAGGATGCCTTTGCTCTCCCAGTCGTACCAACCAGCCGGCGTGATCGCGATCATGGCCAAGTCGTAGCGGCCCGTCTTGGCTGCCGCGAGAAGTACCTTCTCCGCATTTCGATGGGTACTGAGACCGAGGTGCGAAACCTTGCCCGCCTGCTTTGCGTTTTGGAAGACGCGATAGAGCTCGTCACTTTCGATGAGAGAGGGATTGTACGAGGCCATCACGTAGTAGGCGTCGACGTGATCGACGCGAAGCTCTTTGAGGCTCTCGTCCATCCTCCTGCCCCACAGCTCGGCCGCTTGTTTCGCCTGCGTAGACGTGACGATCTGATTCGGTTCTGCCTCCAAGTCGGCCGGAGCCTTCGAGATCAGAAAGACGCTGTCGCGAACCTTCCTCATGAAGGGCGCGAGGTGCTCTTCGGCATTTCGGTAATAGCCTCGGTAACCCACGTCGAAGACATTGACTCCGGCGTCGTAGGCCGCGTTCAATAGCGCGTCCTTCTGCCGAAACATCAGAGTCGCACCGCAGCCCATGACGAGGCGGCTCGCATTCCAACCCGTGCGCCCTAGCTTGCGATAGCTCATCTCGGGCCACGCCGTCTTGCCACCCGCCGCATCCTGGGCGGCGTAAACCGCGGCGCGTACATCGCCGGTCTGCAACAAGGCCCGTCCGCCGACACCCACCATCGCCAGGTACTGAATGAACTTGCGTCGGTTTACAGAGCTGTACGGGGACTCGAGTTCCATGGGATTCCTCCGCTCGAGCGAAGTGTAGCCCGAAAACGGACCCGCCTCCTTTCGCGCTGCTTTGGCGCCCAGGGGTCGGGCCTTCGTGTCAACACCGGAACCGGATTCACCAGCGAACGCCCACGGCCTCCGCCAGGAACTCCATGAGCGGCCCTGCGCGTCGACCAACTCGCTCGAGCTCGGAAGCGAAGACCTTTCCGCAGGCCTGCTTCTCCGTGAACGACACACTGTGCATGAACCCCTTGCGGCGCAGGTCATCGACGAAGGGGTGGTCCGCGTCGTAGCCGCGCGGCGCGCGCTTGAGGCTCTCGCCTTCCGAGAGCTCGAAGCCACGGCGGCCAACGATCTTCTTCCAGCGCTCTGGGTGCGAGACGATCGCGTCGCGCACCGCCCCAAGCGCTTTGGTCTCCGGGTGCCACATTCCTCCGGCGAAGAAGACGCGCCCGGGTTCGAGGTGCAAGTAACATCCCGGCGAGGGCACCTGCTTGCCATCGACGTGCCCAAAGCGGATCCCGACCCAGCTCTTGTACGGACTCTTGTCCTTCGAGAAGCGCGTATCCCGATAGATCCGGATCATCGAGCCCCCGACCGGCCTGGGATCGGCCACCAGGCGCCGACTGATCCTCTCGAGCTTCGGGCCGAAGTCGGCAATGAAGTGGCAGACTGGATCGCGCACTTCCTGGATGTACCGCTCTTTGTTGCGCGTAAACCAGTCGCGGTTGTTGTTTCGCTTGATCGCTCGCAGAAATCGGAAGACGCTCGGCGTGATCGCGTTCGCGGCCATGGGGACTGTTCCTCGTAGGGTGACCCATTGTATTCTACCCCTCATCCCCTCGGCGAAGGCGTCCGAATGCCGGGCTGTGAGGTGGCCTGCATTCGGTTGCCGATCGTGGCAAGCTACCTGGCCGAACTGGTGCCAGGGAGATCGAGATGGCGTTCACAGGCAAGGTGGCTTTCATCACAGGCGGCGGGAGCGGCATGGGGCGCCTGGCGGCGCAGAAGCTCGCCGACGCAGGCGCTTCGGTGGCGGCACTCGACGTCGACACGCAAGGCCTCGAAGAGACCGCGAAGGATCGACCGGGGATCCTTCCCCTGACCCTCGACGTAACCGATCCGGCCGCGGTAGAGGAAGCCGTCAAGCGCGTTGAGCAAGATCTTGGAGCGATCGACCGCGTCTACAACGCGGCGGCCATCATGCCCACGGGCCTGCTGCTCGACCAGGAGCTCGCCACCATCCCGCGCATCATGGACATCAACTACGGCGGAATCGTGAACGTGACAAAGTTCGCGCTGCCCGGCATGCTCGGACGCGGGCGGGGGGATTTCGTCAACTTCGCTTCGATGGCCGGCTGGGCGCCCGTGCTCTACTTGGGCGCCTACAACGCGTCGAAGTTCGCGGTGGTGGCGTTCAGCGAGGTGCTCTACCACGAGAACCGCGACCGGGGGGTGCGCTTCGCATGCGTCTGCCCGCCTCCCGTCGCCACGCCGCTGCTCGACCAGGCGAGGGACAACGTCTGGCCCAAGATCTTCGACCAGCTTCCTCCGATCGAGCCCGACGCGGTGCTGAAGGCCATCGAGAAGACCCTGGAGTCGAAGTCGCTCTGGGTCTTCCCGGGCCGAGGCACCAAGCTCGGCTGGATCCTGCGGCGCTGGATCCCGGAAACGCTCTGGAAGAACGTCCACAAGACCGAAGGCCGTTAGAGCATCGACTTTCAGACGACTAGACTAGAGGGGCTCCAGGTCGAGTCAGCGCGTTCTCGCGTGGCAAAGCGCGGTAGTAACGCGTCCCTCCGAATTGGCAGACGCTCACCGTCTACATTCGAAGAGTCGCGTGAAGTAGCCGCTCTGTTTCACCGTCTCGAGTCCGCATGGCTTCCCCGGCAGCTGCGGCAGCGGCACTCTTCG
>JAPUKT010000149.1 GCA_027295555.1 Deltaproteobacteria bacterium | reverse complement strand
GAACGCCGCCGGGCACCGCCATCAAGGGGAACACGTGGCCGGGGCTCACGAGGTCGGCGGGGCCCGCGTCGTCGGCCACGGCGGTGAGGATGGTGTGCGCGCGGTCAGCCGCGCTGATTCCGGTCGTTACCCCGTGCCGGGCCTCGACCGACACGGTGAATGCGGTGGCGCGTGACGAGCGATTGTCATCCACCATCATCGGTATGTCGAGTTGGCGAATCCGATCCTCGGTCAGGCTCAGGCAGATCAAGCCGCGGGCGTAGCGGGCCATGAAATTGATCGTGTCAGCGTCCGCTTTTTCGGCGGCCATGCACACGTCGCCCTCGTTTTCGCGGTCCTCGTCGTCGACCACGATGACCATTTTTCCTTGTCGGATGTCATCGAGAGCCGCTACGACTCGCTCGATCGCGCTCCTCATATGGCCCGGACCATGACGCGAAATCGCCCGCGATTCCAGCGGACCGCTGCAAATCCTCAGTCCCCCTCAGCGGACCCGCCGTCCACCCCGGGTTTGCCCATGAGGCTCGCGACGTACTTGGCGAGAATGTCGACCTAGAGATTGACACGCGTCTCGCTAGCCATCTCATGAAAAGTCGTCTCTTCGAGCGTATAGGGGACCAGCATGACGTCGAACCGAGTGCCTGCGACGGTGTTCACCGTCAGGCTGACGCCGTTTGCCGTGATCGACCCCTTCGGTGCGAGGAATGGAACGAGTCGCGTCGGAGCTTCGAAGGTCGCTCGGACGTAGTCTCCAGAGGGCGCTTTTTCGACGAGCCTACCGACGCCATCGACGTGACCGGTCACCAGATGTCCGCCCAACCGATCACCAAGGGACAGCGCGCGCTCGAGGTGTACTCGGTCGCCCTCCTCACGATCGCCGAGGTTTGTCTTGTCGAGCGTCTCGAGCGAAGCGTCTGCGTCGAAGAAGCCCTCTTCGAAGGCCTTGACGGTCAGGCATGCGCCGTCGACGGCAATGGACTCTCCGAGCTCGTAGGGGTGCAACGCGCATGCAATTCGCAACGACAGCCCGTCGTCTCGTCGTTCGAGAAGGTCGATCGTACCGATTTGCTCTACCAGCCCTGTGAACATCTATCGCGTCCTCTCAAAGTCGCCTGAGACCAGCCAGTCGGTCCCGACCGCGCGGACCTCCGTGCGTACCAAGCGCGCGGACCCGTCGACCGATTCGACCGCACTCCCCGCTGCAAAGGAAATTGCTTCTGCGTCCCCCATGATCCGTGGCGCGATGAATATCGCCGCCCGATCCGCGAGCCCGGAATCGAGGAAGGAGCCATGCACATGAGCGCCCCCTTCTACCATCAAGCGCACGATGTCGCGCGCGCCGAGCGCCTTCAGAACCGCACCGAGGTCGACGCCGCGCGCGTCGCGTGGGACGGCAATGAGCTCGACCTCGGGTCGCGAGAGGGCCTCCTTGCGAGAAGAATCGGTGTCCTCGGCATGGAAGATCCAAGTGGGAGCGGTGGATTCGCGCTTCGGGTCGAGGATTGCAGCGTCGGGGGGCGTACGAAGGTCGGCGTCCAATACGACCCGGATGGGGTCCACCCCCTCGACATGGCGGACCGTGAGACGGGGGTCGTCGGCGAGGACCGTGCCGATGCCGACGAGGATCGCGTCGGCGTCGTCTCGCATGCGATGTGTCTCGGCGCGGGCTGCCTCCCCCGTGATCCATTTCGACTCACCGCTTCGGCTGGCGATCTTGCCGTCGAGGGTAACTGCCGCCTTGAGTGTGACGAACGGCAGCCCGGTCGTGACGTGTTTGGCGAAGTCCGCCACGAGCGCCGTGGCCTCTTCTTCGAGGAGCCCGAGCTCGACTTCGATTCCTGCGCTTTCGAGCCGCTCGGTCCCACCGGGACCATGGGACGCGGGGTCGCGGCAGCCGATTACGACGCGCGCGATCCCAGCATCGATGATCGCTTCGGTGCATGGCCCGGTGCGCCCGTGGTGGTTGCAAGGCTCGAGAGTGACGTAAAGCGTGGCGCCGGCGACGGCGCGCTCAGCGTTTCGAATCGCGGCAACCTCGGCGTGCGCCTGCCCCGCGGCGGCATGGTACCCGCGTGCGATCGCCGCACCGTGTTGCACGATGACCGCACCGACTCGTGGATTCGGGCTCGCTCGGCCGCGTCTCGCCTCGTCGAGCGCCAGCTGCATGAAGCCGCGTTCGTCGTTCGATCCCATGTCAGTCCTTCAGCTGCGTGAGCTCGTCGAGAAACTCACCCACGTTCTGGAAGTCGCGATACACGCTGGCGAACCGAACGTAGGCCACCTGATCCAGCTCGCGGAGCTCGAGGAGCACCCGTTTCCCGAGCTTGGCTGAAGAGACTTCTTGCTCGCCGCGGTCGGTCATCCAGCGCTCGACCTGGCCCAGTAGGCGCTCGAGCGCTTCTGCGGAGACCGGCCGCTTCACGCACGCACGGCGAAGCCCCGCGAGGAGCTTGTTTCGGTCGTACGGTTGCCGTCGCCCGTCGTTCTTGATGATCAAGGGCGTCATCTGCTCGACGCGTTCGTACGTGGTGTAGCGACGCCCGCAGTTCTCGCACTCGCGCCGCCGACGTGTCACCTCCCCCGCCTGCGAGAGGCGCGAGTCGATCACGCGGTTATCCAACGTTCCGCAATAGGGACAGCGCATATCCTGCGCAACGCTAGCGCCACCTTGCGCCCAGAGCAACGCAGCGTCGTGGGACAATCATCGAACGAGTCGAACCAAGCTTTCGAGATGAGCGGTCTGCGGGAACATATCGAACGCGATTATTCGGTCG